>JAFDYC010000005.1 GCA_018267625.1 Bacteroidota bacterium | reverse complement strand
TTCAGCTCAATAATCCCAACTGCTTCCTTCTGTCAAAGAACTTGTTTCCGTTTACCGTTTCGGTAAGGGAGCGCAAAGGTAAGGGGCAATTCGAAACCACCAAATCTTTTTTTCAAAAAATCTACTAGTACACTTTTCCCTCCCAAAGAACTACTCCCAAACGGGCGGCAAAGATAGCCGCATATTTTCCGGATGACCAAAACTTTTTCATAGAATTTCTTTTGAAAAATGTGGCTTGAACCGGCTTGTAATAGGCAATGATACCTTGTACCTCTATGACGCGCATTGGCTTGCTTTCAGATACCCACGGATACATTGACCCTAACATCTTCCGGCACTTCGAAAACGTGGATGAAATATGGCATGCAGGTGATTTCGGAAACATCGAACTGGCAGAAGAACTGGCTGCTTTTAAACCTTTACGTGGTGTTTGGGGTAATGTGGATGATACCAAGCTGCGAATGAGCTTTCCGGAATGCAATGTGTTTACAATCGAAGGGCTGAAGGTGTTGATGATTCATATTGGCGGTTATCCTGGGCGCTATTCAGTGAAAGCAAGAGCTGCATTGTTGCAACACAGGCCTGGTTTGTTTATCAGCGGGCATTCGCACATACTCAAAATCATGCCTGACTCTAAAATTCATTGCCTTCATATGAACCCAGGTGCTGCAGGAAAGCATGGTTGGCACCTGATTCGAACGATTATCCGCTTCTGTATTGACGCTGGAAAAATTCAGGATTGCGAAGTGATTGAGTTGGGAAAACGGAGCGCAGTTTAGGCTGTATATCTGCAAGGCAAGAAGCTCCAAACTCGGGCAACATGGCCTGAAATCCCAGCCTATATTCACTGTATTCAAAGGGATACATTCCGGCAAGGGCGTTTCTTTTACCTAATTTTGCAGCCGCTATTTTTCCCTTTGGAAGAAAGGTCTTGCAATCCAACAATGTAGCATATCCCCGCTGAGCAATTCCAATTAAACGCTTCATCAATTAATACCTCAATACCGTTTCATGGCAGACATTTTTGCAAAATTTGAAAAGCACCTCGGCCCTATTGGAGACTACGCAGAAAAAGCACCCGGATACTTCGCTTTCCCCAAATTAGAAGGGGAAATTGCCAACCGGATGAAGTTCCGTGGGGTCGAAAAAATTTGCTGGAGCCTCAACAATTACCTCGGGCTGGCAAACCACCCGGAGGTAAGAAAGGTGGATGCAGAAGCCGCCGCACAATATGGACTCGCAGCCCCAATGGGCGCCCGTATGATGAGCGGAAACTCAGACCAGCATGACTTGTTGGAACAACAACTTGCCGAATTTATCGGCAAGGAAGACGCTATGTTGCTGAATTATGGCTATCAGGGAATGGTCAGCGCCATTGATGCTCTCTGCAGCCGCCATGATGTGATTGTATATGATGCCGAAAGCCACGCTTGCATCATTGATGGCCTTCGCCTGCACCCTGGCCACCGTTACGTGTTCCGGCACAATGATGTTGCCGATTGCGAAAAACAATTGCAACGCGCTACCGAACTGATTAAAGGCACATCGGGAGGCATTTTAGTCATCACGGAAGGTGTGTTTGGTATGAGCGGAAACCAAGGCCGCATTGCCGAAATTGCTGCACTCAAAAAGGACTATGATTTCCGGCTTTATGTGGACGATGCTCATGGATTTGGCACTATGGGCAAAACAGGTGCCGGTATCGGTCAGGAACAGAACTGCATCGCAGACATTGATATTTACTTTTCCACTTTCGCAAAGAGTATGGCTTCTATCGGTGGCTTTCTGGCTGCTGACAAGAAAATCCTGACCTACTTACGCTACAATACCCGCTCTCAGGTTTTTGCCAAGAGCCTTCCCATGCCTATCGTACTAGGTAACCTGAAACGCCTCGAACTGTTGCGAACGCATCCTGAATACCGCGAGAAGTTGTGGCATAACGTACATCGCCTTCAAAATGGCTTACGTGAACGCGGCTTCGATATCGGCACCACCAACACACCGGTAACACCAGTTTTCCTTGCCGGCGGCTTGTTTGACGCTACTCAGCTTACGCTCGATATGCGGGAGCATTACAATATCTTCTGCTCGGTAGTAGTTTACCCTGTCATTCCTAAAGGGCAAATCATGCTGCGCCTCATCCCAACTGCCGTTCACACCGATCAGGATATTGACGAAACACTTGCAGCTTTCAACGCTGTTCGCTCGAAACTGGAACGTAAAGAATACCCTCAAGAAATGCCCGTACTGGTCGGCTAAGTTTTCTTTATCAAAAAAATTTCGGCGTCACAATACCCGTGACGCCGATTTTTATCTGCATCATGAAGCTTTTCATCATTGGCGCTTCCGGACTAGTAGGCAGTCATTGCCTGCGTTATTTCAAAACCCAGGGCTGGGAAGTTTTAGGCTCTTACAAAAATTTTGAACAGGCAGGTTTGGTTTGCTTCGACACACTAAACCCCAAAGCACCTGGCAACTTCGACCTGGCAGCCTGGCAGCCTGAAGTCATCGTCCACTGCGGTGCATTGACTCACGTAGATTATTGCGAAACACACGAAGAAGAAAGCTACCAACAGAGCGTCCAAAGCACCCAAAACCTCATTGCAATTGCCAATCTATGCGGCGCCCGAATGGTGTACATGAGCACCGATTACGTGTTTGATGGAACAGATGGCCCCTACCTTGAAGATGCAGTCACTAAGCCTCTAAGCGTCTATGGCCGGCATAAACTGGAAGCAGAACAGGCCGTGATGAATAAGACGAGGAAGCCTCTGGTGCTCCGAATTACTAATGTTTATGGCGATGAGGCAAGAGGTAAAAATTTCATCGCCAGAATCATCAACCAATGCATCGAAAAGCAGCATCTCAACCTAAATCTTCCGTTTGACCAATATGCGAACCCGACTCAGGCAGCCGACATTGCCCGAGCACTTTTTTTGCTTCTTCGCGATAGCCATGAAGGCATCTTCAACATCTGCGGCAGCGACTATATGAACCGAGTTTCACTGGCACTTCGCGTCCTGAAATATTTCCCAGATGCCAGCTATGAGCTGACGGCTGTTTCAACAGCATCATTGAATCAAGCTGCATTGCGCCCTTTACTCGGTGGCTTTATTAACCGGAAATTTTCTGCACTCTATCCAAAGTTTCTATTTTCAACGGTAGATGATTTCCTGGCTGAAAAAACGAGCAAATAAGAAGCTTCCACTCAATCTCTTTCCCAAAAAAAGAGACACTTGTTTCGAAAAGAAAAAATCAAAGGCCCCGACGTTTTGCGCCAGAGCCTTTGGAGGGATTGTGCTTACCAGACCCTAAGTACCGGTCTTGCCTTGCAAATATCGTTTCTCTCCCGAAAATTTCTGATAGTATTTTTTAGGAATCGCCTCGTTTTGGCAGTGAAGGGAAAAGAATTTAAATATTTTTAGGTCATTTTGTCAGTCTCAATTAAAAATAACTGACAACTATTCCTGCTTTATCTAATGGAATATGCTTTGCTTAACCAAAAGCATAACCTCAAAAACAAACAACCATGTACAACAAAAGCGTAGTAATGCCCAAAGCCTTCAGCAACATGATGGAAGACCTCTTCGGAAATGGATTCCACAAAATGTTTCAAGATGAACCACTGCCTGGTACCACACATGTACCCGTCAACATCACCGAAACTGAGACCGCATATCAACTAGAACTTGTGGCCCCGGGTCTGAAAAAAGAAAGCTTCAAAGTATCCGTTGACCACAACTTGTTGAGCATTTCCTTCGATCATCAGGAAACAGAAATGGAAGAAAACAACAAGTTCATCCGCCGTGAGTTCCGCCTGAAAAGCTTCAAACGCAACTTCAACCTCAATGAACGCATTGACGCCTCTGGTATCTCCGCCCAATATCTGGACGGAATCCTGTACCTGAGCCTGCCCAAAAAAGTGCAAGAGTCAACCTCCCAAGAAATCAACGTGGGTTAAGTAAATTCCAAAGACAAAAAAACGCTCCTGTTTAGGAGCGTTTTTTTTGTAAATGAAAGTAGTCTGATTAAGCTTTTATTGCAGCTAATCATAACTTGATTTAAGATTGCAGAGTGCCCCTATGGGACTATTTTCTTTGCATCTGTTGCTACGACTTACTTCATCTGCCTGCAGTAGGGTTAATGCTAAAAAAACGCTCTTGACAAGTAGGATTTATACCAATTAGACATCTAAAGTTCGCATTTTGTATGGAGGTTCCTTCCGGTAATTGATTGAATAATTTGAGGTGTCATGTCCTTGATAATTTTGCCTACTGCAATTCCGAGATTTTCCAGAGTTTCAAATACCTGGTTAGCTAATCGGTCTTTGATGTATCGCCAGATTTGTTCCGCTGGGTTGAGTTCTGGGCTATAGGGCGGCAGAAAGTGCAGGGCAATATTGGGAGGTATCTTCAGGCGCTTTGCTTTATGGAATGCCCCGTTGTCTAGTATCACCACTTTAAACTCATCTGGCCGCTGCCGGGACATGGCTTCTAAGTAAGCCTCGAAGCAGTCGGTGTTGCAATAGGGCATCTCCAGCGTAAAGTGTGCTCCGCTTATGGGAGCATATGCGCCAAAGAGATAAAAATTCTTGAACCGGTGTTGATAGGATATTCGTGGCTTGACTCCTCTTGCAGTCAGACAGCGTCTTTGTATAGAAAGCAAACCAAAGCGGCTCTCATCCATCAGATAAACGGCAATAGTCTTACACGCAGACTTTTGGAACTTTGTTTCCTTAATATGTTTCAGTTCCCCGACCAGGTTTTTTAAAAACTGCAACAGCAGCTTCGTCTTTTTTTACGTGGCTTTTGCGACCCACTTTTAGTTTGGTGCCGAAGTTTCGCTTCAGATACTTGTTGACCGCGTGGTAGTTCTTTTCTACTTCAAGTTCTTCTTTAAGCCAGGCCTGAGCCTGCTTGTAAGAAGTAAGCGCTTCTGTGGGCGAAGAGAGCTTCTGCTGAATTTTCTCTTTTTGCTCCGCACTCAATCCGGAGCGGAAGTCGCCACCCCGAGCATCGGAGAGCAGTGCTTCAATACCTCCTGCCTGATACTTCTTTTTCCAATTGGAGATAGAATCGGGCGTAGCGCCCGTTGCAGCAGCCAAAGCGGCAGAGCTAGTCTCTCCATGAGCAATCTTGAGCAACATTTTGATGCGGGGACGCTGATGTGCTGAGGCTTTGCCCAGCAATGCCTTGAGCGCTTCTTTGTCTTCTTTGACAGTAATAATTAACCTGATAGCCATGATTTACAGACTGCAAATATCGTGCCAAAATTAGATGTCTAACTGGTATTACCAACGAGAACATGCCTATCAACAAAAAGACCGGCAAGAGCCGTTCCTTTGCGGATACTACTTATGTTCCACTTGGCGCACATTGGCATATGTCATTAGTGCGGAGTTACTACTTAACTATTCTTTTAATCATCGTGTGGTTGAAGCAGAAGTTCCTACCAACACACCTTTTTTGTAGAATGAAGTTGTATCAGATCTAGTTGAGACACTATCATACATAAACGCTTCCTCAAAACTTGCTTTCGTTTCATTAAGTTTCATCTCGCTTTTCAGACTTTCTATTTTTCGATCGTGAAAAATATAGAGAAATGCGAAAAGAACGTATAAAACAGAAATAAGCGTATACAGTATCGTGTTATTATTATTCGTACTCATATTATGATTGAATGGAGGTAATCTGGAATGATGATAGGTTAACACCGGTAATTTGTAGTGCTATCACCTATATATCCATGCATTCTTGCCCTACCAATTCAGGAGGGAAAACTGACGTATACTCTACGCCTACCTGGTCGACGGTATAAGTATTGCCATTTACCTCTACAACAAAGGGAATGGGATCGTCAACAGTGGTAGTAGTGCTTCTGATAACACGTCCATTACCATCGCGAACAACCGTTGTTGTTACAGAATGTTTAGAATGCAATGCAGAGAAAATTACGCCGCTAACTCCAATAACTGCCACAATAACCGGAATCCATATAAATGACTCTGGAACGTCGGGATAATTTGAATCGGGGGTAGTATTAATATCTGTGCTATTAATGCTAAATACCGAGTTGCCATTTAATGTACCCATCACCACAAACTCTTTTGGCATCAGCTTAGAGTTGTAGCCATAAATAACCTTGTCAACACCGCCATTGTACCATTTGGATGATTGACTTACAGGAACAACAACTCCAAATGGATTTTTCGCAAGCACAGTACAATTGAGCACTCCATTATATTCAACAATTCCTTGAAGTGTGTCAAAATTTAATGTACAGTTGCAATTAGGATCAGCTTGTACCATAATGCCATCAAGACCGGAATCAGAAATCCCTGTCACAGATAGGGCATTGTTTGAGATTGAAAGACTTGCGTTTCCCATTGGAAACACTTCAAAACCGTTAAAGTTCATAGGAAGAATTGTTTTAGCCTACTCTTTAATCAGCTTTTCGAGCATCCGCGCACGAAAAAGTTATTTTTTAACATATTACAAATATACATTGACTACCTAATCTGGCGCTTTAAATAATTGTTAAACTTGAGTTCGGGACAAGAAAAGTGGATAAACACTCATTGAACCCAAATTTTGCAGTAGGTTAAATTGCGTCAGAATGTCCGATTATGCGATC
>JAFDYC010000059.1 GCA_018267625.1 Bacteroidota bacterium | reverse complement strand
ACACACACACGGCTTAGGCGATTACGTGTGGCTGCCGTTTGTGCTATGATGGCGGCTGCATTTGGGGCTACGGCCCTGGCAGATGCGCAACTGGTGCCCTGCGCCGGAGTGGTGCCCGCCGTGATGGCCAATCCTTTTTCGGGGACGTATTGGAACGATGTGGTGGTCAACTGCGATATGCTACAGGTGGACCCGCAGGGAAATACCATCAAGGCTATTGCCTACGGCCGGCGGGCTTTCTACGGAAGCCCGGGTTTGCCAAGCGCCGAAGCACATATCTATTGTGCAGACTGGGCGGGCAACAACCTCACCATAAACCTACCCACTGATGCCTACAAGCCCGACCTGGCTATCGGGGACACCGTGGATAATAACGGTACGGTAGCCTATCGGGTGGCCGTGGTGTACCAAATCAAGTACAATGTGTTTGTGGACGTGTGGCAACTGGACAATGCCGGAACACCCGCCTTCAGCGCCACAAATGTGTTATCGCAGTTCCAGATGAACACACCTAGCCACTATGCCGACACCTTCCATGTGGACCCGCATATAGACATGTGGAGCGATGCGGTGAACCTGAACCCGGCCACGGGATTGCCCACCATGCACCAGTTTGCGGTGGTATGGAGCGAAGACCCGGCGCCTTATCCATACACCCTACCCAAGACTGATATTGACGCCAGCGAACTCCACTATCGCGTGGGCGACATCAATAGCCCGGCAACAAACTGGAATTTACCATTGTTGAAACCCTCCCCTTCATTAGGAGGCGATGCTTATGCACCCGACGTGGCCTGCCTGACCGATGTGAACACGGGTAAGCAGATGATGGAGCTTGTGTTTATCAAGCCCATTCCCACTCTGGGCGATGTCTATCAAACGGAGTTCGATTTCACGGCGAATGGAGGCTCGTTCACGCCGGCTCCGATTACGGCGCCTCCGGTGGCTACGCTTTTGGGTAATGGCCATTTTTCGCCCCGCATTGAAGCGATGAGTCAGTACGATGCCAGCTCCGGGATGCTGAAGTGGCAGGCTGTCGTAGGAACGGGTGGCTTCCCGGCAATGCCTCCGAGCAGTGGATTAGTGTATCATGTACTGGGTTTCAACAGTGCTTCAGTAATGGATGACCTGTCGGGCAGCATGCCGATGTTTCCGTACGACGATGCCAAGTCGCCTTGCGTGGCGGCAGGCATCAGCCCGCTGTATTCATCCGATTTGGGCAATACGCAATACACCACTTCATTCCATCTCTGGGGTGGCACCGATTTATACCATCGTAGCATAGACCCTTTCACCGGCCTCACGGACAGCCGCTGGTGGCAAGTGCTTGATGCCAGTATCCCCGACAATTATCATTGGGATGCCTCGCGGAGCACCGCCATCAGTAACTGCTCGAACAGCGGGCTGAACCTGCTGACGGCCTGGTATGATGCCACTAACATCATGTATAAAGAAAGCCCGAACAGCATGGTGTTTAAGAACAGCCCGACCATGGTGCACACGCCCAGTGGGCGAGGTGACATTGAGGCCTGGCCAAACCCGGCTACCGATGTGCTGTATCTGAACAATACCCGCGCTATTCATTATTCCCTTGCAGACATGACCGGGCGGCGACTGATGGAGGGTAATGGCCATGCCTCGGCCAGGCTGGATATTAGCAGTATGGCAAAAGGCCTGTACCTGTTGACGGTGGCCCCCGCTGAAGGCAACACGCAAACCCTGAAAATTGTAAAGCAATAAGCCATGAAGACCATAATCAAGCACGTCTTTGGCCTCATGCTACTGAGCCTGCTGGCTGGCCCAATGGCCGCCTGGGCGCAGGCACAGGCTGAGCTGACCTGGGACTGGCCGCAATACACGATGAAAGGAGAACCTGTAAACAACAGAAGCGTTCGTGATTGGGGGTATATTACGGACACTGTTCAATACCGTCATCAACTCGTTTACATGCCGTACATGTTCCCCGATGCGCCGGAAGGGCAGATAGTAAATGTATATCTCCGGGTTTACAGTATGGACGCAGACCCACTGTACACGCATTTTCCGCCCTGGGTGTTTAAAGACTTCACGTTGAAGATGGGCTACCGGGAAGATTCATTCGTGGCTATCAAGTACAACATCAATGACCGTGTTCCCTTTCTACGCAACCTAACTACTGTGTTTTATGCCAACACCATCGCCCTGAATAATGTAGATAGTAGCTATTACTATCACAATCAGGGCCCCTGGCTAAAACTCCCCCTGAATGCAGGTACCTTCTACTTCAGACGCAATCAGAACTTCGCGGTGGAAATTGACGGCAGAACGGATTCTGTTGGCCATTACCTACATTTTGGTGGGCTCAATTTCCCGGTTCGGCCCTATCCACCGATGTACATCATACGTTCGATAGGCGCCCCTGCTGCTGATGACTCGACACGCTCGGCAGATTGTTGTGGCCTCGCATCCATCGGCTTCGACATCAACCCCACGGGAGTCTCTGAGCTAAGCAATATCCTCGGTCTCGGCCTCTTCCCCAACCCCGCGCCGGGCGGGCGTTT
>JAFDYC010000058.1 GCA_018267625.1 Bacteroidota bacterium | reverse complement strand
GATTTACATAGCCAAATTTCTTTTGGTGGAATCATAACAATCGCACACTGAGGGGTCCTTGCTTCTATGAAGCTTTTCCCGCAGCATGGTTGTTAGCAAAATCCCGGGATTAACTCAGCATGAATCTTTGCTAAAAGCTGTCATCCGGAACACAGTTTCAGGATAGGCTGCATCAGATGCAGGGTAATGAAATCCTGCCGGCAAAAAGAAGGTTAATTCCAATATTGGATGATTTCGATGCTTGGCTCCTCTTATCCATAACAGGCCACAGATTCCTTCCCTTCGCTGTTGCGCATGGCGCGGTACATGCCGGCAGAATTGAAGCAGAAGTAATCATCTGCACGAGCATTCACGGCAATCAAACCTCCTTCGCCTCCCATTGCTTTCAGCTTGCCATTCACCACCCGCTCGCAGGCTTCTTGCAGGCTGAGGCCGGCATACTCCATGAGGCAGCTTACATCATAAGCCACTACGCCCCGGAGGAAAAATTCACCATGCCCCGTACAGGAAATTGCGCAGGTCTTGTTGTTGGCATAGGTGCCCGCCCCAATCACCGGGCTGTCGCCTATCCGGCCAAAACGTTTGTTGGTCATCCCGCCGGTTGAGGTGCCCGCCGCCAGGTTTCCGCGGGTGTCACAAGCCACTGCACCTACGGTACCGAACTTATGGTCTGTGCTGGGGATACTGCCTTTCAGGTTGTCGCCTTTATGGTCGAGCTGGTAAAAGTCGGAGTCCCGGATGGCCACCCATTGGTCGTAGCGGTCTTGATTGAAGAAGTAGTCGTCGTGCACCAGGTCGAGGCCTTGCATGAGCGCAAACTCATGAGCGCCACTGCCACTCAGAAACACGTGGCCGCTTTTCAACATTACTTCCCGTGCCAGCCGGATGGGGTTGCGCACATTCCGAACGCCCGCCACAGCGCCGGCATCCAGAGTACTCCCATTCATGAGGGCAGCATCCATTTCATGCAGCCCTTTCTTGGTGAAAACGGCTCCGCGCCCGGCATTGAACAGGGGATTGTCTTCCAGCGAAACGATGGCTGCTTCTACAGCCTGCATCGCCGTGCCTCCCTGTTTTAAGACTTCAAAGCCCGAGTCCCTGGCGGCTGTAAGGCCGGCGAGGTGTAAGGCTTCCTGTTCGGCATTCATAATGGCAGGCGTGATATTGCCTGCTCCGCCGTGGATGACGATGCTGTACATGATTATTCTAAATAAGCTTCGATAAGGCCGTCTTTGCGGCTCACGTGGATATGCTCCTGAAGAGTGGTCGCCACGCTTTGGCCAATAATATCCGGTGCCACCGGGAATGATTTGTGTTTGCGCTCCACCAGCACGGCGATGAGGATTTTCTCTGGCTGGGCTTCCATCAAGGGGCGCAGGGCATAGAGAAGCGTGCGGCCCGTATTGGCTACATCATCCACCAGCACGAGTGAAGGGTCTTCTATCGTGCCACTCAGTCTGATGCCATTGGGGATGGGCGCTGCCGGATTGATATCTAAGCGCAGGAGCCGAACCTGTATCGGAGCGATGGCATTCAGATGCTCGGCCAGCTTTTCAGCGACGAAACTCCCATTGTCAGAGATGCCTATCAACGTGATGGAAGCACGCTCACTGTTGTGCTCCCAGATCTGCCAGGCCATGCGCCGCAATTTGCGCCGGATGAGGGCATCACTGAGGATGGGCACACGAGCAGTTGTCTCATTCATGGTTTAAAGGTAAAATCAGCTTAGGTGGAACGAATGGCTACTACTGGATTCAGGCGCGAAGCTGTTATTGCCGGCACCAGCCCGGCTACGATGCCCACCAGCGCCGATATGCCCACACCGAACCCAATATTCTCAATTGAAAGCCGCACCGGAAAGTCGGCAGCATGGCTCAGCCCCAGGCTCAGCAGATACACCAGCAGGATGCCCATGGCGCCGCCGATGATGCACAGCGTGACGGCTTCCACCAAAAATTCAGTCAGGATGACCGAGCGACGCGCCCCGATTGCTTTTTTCAAGCCAATCACTTTCGTGCGTTCCCGCACCGTCACAAACATGATATTGGCAATGCCAAAGGCCCCAACCAGCAGCGAAAACAAACCGATCACCCCGCCAATCACATTCACCACACCAAACACCGCCGTCAGCCTTTCCGACACCTCCGACAAGCGGTTTACCGAAAAATTAGCCGGTGCACCGGGCCGCACTTTTCGTAAGGCCCGCAACATACCGGTCACTTCATCCTCCAGCTCATTTACGGACACGCCCCGCTTTGCCTTCACCATAATGTTTGGGTCGTTGCTCCAGGCTTGTGCATGCACGTCATACATAGCAGAAGCCGTCGCGTAGGAAATGATGATTGAATTATCGAAATCAAAGCCGGCCATGTTCTGCCCTTCTTTACGTAACTGCCCCACTACGTTGAAGCCTCGTCCTTCCAGCTTGATGCTTTTCCCCAAGGCTGTCCTGCCACCAAATAAGGACTCATACACGCCATGCCCGATTACGGCATCCTGGCTTCCTGTTTCCAAGGCCGCTGCGCTCAGAAACCGGCCCTTGTCGATGTCCACCTGCTGCATCTTTTCAAAGCCCGGCAACACGGCATACACCGTCACACCGTCCAGGCTTTCATCGCCAGCCTTCAGCGTTACAGAAGGCTGTGCATAGCAAATCGTAGCAATTTCTGCCGCAGGCACCTGATGCTGTATCGCACGCAGTTCCGTCAAGCCCAGTGGCCGGCGTTTGAGGTATTCCCACCATTTGTATTCGCCCCCTTCGGGCATCCAGGGGCGCCGGCTGATGTACAGCACATCAGAGCCCAAGGAGGACATATTTTCCCGGATTTTTTCCTCCATACTGTTCAGCACTGCCTTCACCGCTACGATGCAAAAAATCCCAATCGCAATGCCCAGCAGCGACAGGGTCGTTCGCAGCCGGTTGTTGCGCAACTCGCCCAAAGCCTGCGTTATGCTCGTGCTGATAATACTGCTACTAAAGGCCATGGGCCGACAAATGTAAGGGCCCCAACAGCCGAACTCTGGCCGCTTTCTTTCCGAATTGTTCTACGCAATTGCGGAACGTTTTTTTAACCTCCATTTTTTTATGAAGCCTTCATATGCGACCTGTTGGAGCATCTGTTGCAGCCTGTCCTGAATTTGTTTTTAGGATTGGAACTTGCAGGTCAGCGCAGCAAAAAGCATTTTTCGGAGTATGAAAAGACCCGGCTGCCAGGCAACCGGGTCTTTCTGAAAAAATACAATCATTGTTTCGGCTCTACAATGAATAAATCCTCCGAGTCCCGCTTCATCCGGTAATGTTCCCGTGCATAACGTTCCAAAGCTGCAGGGTCGTGTCGTAAGGCTTCATAATCGCCGTTCAGTGTGTCAATCCGACGATTCAGAAAACTGATATTGCCGTTAATTTCTTCAAGCTGCGCCTTTCTATCCCGTTGGCTGAACCAGTCGTTCTGGTCAAAGAAGGTCATGAACACTACAAATGCAAGCGCTGTCAGGAAATACTTGTTGTAGAGAAAGCGAAAGAAACGCATGGTGAGAGGCAATGGCAATTAAAAAAAAATGCTCAGCCGGCTTACTTGCCAAACTTAAGTGCCTTCCCGGGAAAGTAGGCATTGCCGCCCAACTCTTCTTCGATGCGGAGCAGTTGGTTGTACTTCGCCATCCGGTCGGAGCGCGAGGCAGAGCCTGTCTTGATTTGCCCGCAGTTGAGGGCTACAGCCAGGTCGGCGATGCAGGCATCTTCCGTCTCGCCGCTGCGGTGGCTCATGATGGTGTTGTACGCATGGTGCTGTGCCAGGCGCACCGCATCCATCGTCTCGCTCAGGGTGCCAATCTGGTTCACCTTCACCAGTAGGCTATTTCCGATGCCTTCTGTAATCCCGCGCTGTAAGCGGCTCACATTCGTCACGAACAGGTCGTCACCGACAAGTTGAACCTGCTTACCCAATGCATCCGTCAGAGCTTTCCAACCTTTCCAGTCGTCTTCTGCCATCCCGTCTTCAATGCTCACGATGGGGTATTTCTTACACCAGCTCACCCAAAAAGCAACCAGCTCATCCGAAGACATTTTCTTCCCGCTGCTCTTGTGAAAAACGTAGGCTTGTTGCTGCTCGTCCCATAGTTCGCTGTTTGCAGCGTCCATCGCGATGGCTACCTGCTCGCCGGGTTTGAAGCCCGCAGCCTCTATGGCCTGCAGCACCGTCTCAATGGCTTCTTCATTGCTCTGGATGTTGGGTGCAAAGCCGCCTTCATCGCCCACATTGGTGCTATAACCTTTCTTTTTCAACACGGCTTTCAGGTGATGGAAAATTTCAGTGCCCCAGCGGAGGCCTTCCGAAAATGAAGCTGCACCCACAGGCATCACCATGAATTCCTGGAAATCAATTTTATTATCAGCATGTGCGCCCCCGTTGAGGATATTCATCATGGGCACAGGCAGGCTGCAGGCATTGGCGCCGCCTACATAACGATACAGGGGCAATCCACAGGCTGCTGCACCTGCCTTGGCTGCAGCCAGGGACACAGCCAGAATTGCATTTGCTCCCAGCCGTGCCTTATTAGCGGTGCCGTCCAGGGCCAGCATGGCGGCATCTATTCCGCGCTGGTCGTTGATGTCGAAGCCATATAGCTCTTCAGCGATGAGGCTGTTCACATTTTCTACGGCTTTCAGCACGCCCTTGCCTAAATAGTGACTCTTATCGCCATCGCGTAATTCCACAGCTTCATGCTTGCCGGTAGAGGCACCCGAAGGCACGGCGGCACGGCCAAAATCACCATCTGAGCTGGTAATGTCCACTTCTACTGTAGGGTTGCCGCGGGAGTCAAGAATCTGTCGGGCAAGGATGGAGGTGATAAAGCTCATAGACTGAATTTTTTATTTTGGCCGCGAAGGTAAAGCCTGTACCTGCCGGGAGCAATGGTTTTTGGAGAAGTCCCGTATCCCCAGAAGTCAGCCGGACAAGAAAATTTGCAGGTATCGCTCCATAGCCAATTTCCGTTTGTTCTTGCTCCTTTTTTTCATCATCGTTCTGCTCTGGATGGATGTAAGAGCGGCCGGTTGAGGGAGCGTGCTGGCTGGAATAGCAATTCTACAAAAGCCAGAAATACTAGCGGTCTTGAATTATGTTTTTTGGCTTCGCCTTTGTTGCATGGCTTCATAGAGCGCCATGCCCGCAGCTACGGACACGTTGAGTGAGTCGAAAGGCCGCACCATCGGGATGTGAATGAGCGCATCGGCCCGGCGGATAACCTCTTTGGAAATACCCTTGTCTTCGGCCCCCATGACG
This sequence comes from Bacteroidota bacterium, assembly GCA_018267625.1. Lineage (GTDB taxonomy): Bacteria > Bacteroidota > Bacteroidia > Chitinophagales > Chitinophagaceae > UBA1952. The sequence continues at coordinate 18,426 of JAFDYC010000058.1, read as the reverse complement.
ATGCAGGTGGGCAGGTCCAGTAGGGCTTCCTGCAATGGGATGCTGGCGCGTAGCTCGGTGCCCAGGATTTGAATGCCATTGAGCCGCAGCACGTCCATAGCCTGTTGGGTTGAGGGGCTGCGCAGCAACATAATTTTCTGCAAGGCACCAGCCGAAGTTTTGAGCGCTTCTTCGCCCAGTGTGGCGGCGTGCGATGCAGGCAAAATCAGGCCCTGTGCGCCGCAGCACCAGGCGGTGCGGGCTATTGCTCCGATGTTGCGCACATCCGTAATGCCGTCCAGCAGCAGCAGCAAGGGCACCTCAGCAGACTCTACTATGTGGCTGATGCCATCTTGCAGTTCGATGTAAGTGAGTAAGCCGGCAAGGGCTACCACACCCTGATGCTGGGCTTTCGTGAGCCGGTCAAGTTTTTCCTGGGGCACCTGCACCAGCGGGATACTTTTCTGAGCAGCCCATTTTTTTATCTGGCCTATTTCCGGCCCTACGGCGCTGCGCAACAGGAAAATTTTTTCAATCATCGTGCCTGCCTGGAGTGCTTCCATCAGCGGGTTTCGCCCGATGATGAGCCTGAGGGGACGGGAGCGTGGCGGGTGCATGTTTGGGTGTACAACCTGCTTATTTAAGGACCTCCGCCAGCTTAGATTCCAAGGCAGGGCCGCGCAGGTCGCGGGCAATAATTTTTCCTTCTTTGTCCAGCAGGAAGTTGGTAGGAATTGCTTCTACGCCATAGTCGCGGGCGGCAATGCTTTCCCAGCCTTTCAAGTCGCTGACCTGCGTCCAGTTCAGGCCGTCTTTCTGAATGGCTTGGGTCCATTTGTCCCGGGTGTGGTCTAAAGAAACTCCGTAGATGGTGAAGCCTTTATCCTTGAATTTGTTGAAAGCGGCGACCACATTGGGGTTTTCGGCCCGGCAGGGGCCGCACCAGGAAGCCCAGAAATCCACCAGCACATATTTTCCTTTCAGGGAAGATAGAGGGATGGTTTGCCCATCCGGATTGGGCAGTGAAATGGGCGGTGCGACCGCACCCATTACCGGCCCGCCGGTAAATTGTTGTGGCTCGGAGCTCCCTGCATTTCTTTTTGCAATCATGTCATTCCAGCGCTTCATAAATTCTTTGGCCTGGCCTTCATTGCCGAAACGACGGGGCAGTGCCTGCACGAAGGCGGTAATGAATTGTTCTTCGGAAACAGGGTTGAGGATGCGGACGGCGAAGAGTGCGTTGGGCAGATACTGGGTGGTGTCGGCATACCGTTCTACGAAATGAGTCAGGTTGACAGTGGTCTTGCTGAGGTCTTGCTGTGCTGAAGGGATCAGGCTGTCCCGGCCCTGCGTGTGCAGCTCTCGGATGACACGCTCCAGGGTGTTGAGGTCGCGCACATGTTCATTGACGGCTGCTAAAAATTGCTTCATGCTCAGCGAGGCGGGTGAACCTTCGATGGTATAAGCGCTGAAGTTTTTCCAGTCGCCTCCAAGGCGGATGTTTCCTTTGTCCTTTGACAGAATGATGTAGGGGCCTTGTTCAAAAACGAGTTGATAGAGGCCGGGCTCAGAAGCTTCTGCGGAGAGTTCAAACTTGCCGTTTGCATCGGTGCGTGTTGAGTCGAGGACAATAATCTTATCATCTACGCGCAGCTCTTGTAGCCGGACTCCTTGTTGGGGCATATTGCTGAATTCGCCCATCACGCTGAATCGTTTCTCTTTGCCGCAGGCCAGCAGCAGCAAGGGAAGCAGCAGGAACGGAAGCAGACGCATCATACGTCCTCTGTTGGTCATTTTCATAAGGGCGCAAAGGTAGGGTCGCCGAGGGGCAAGAGCGGGTATTTACCCTCGCCTGACAGTGCTCCCAGTACCTTTGCGCCTGTCATGCTCCTGAGAGTACATATTTTATTGTTTGTCATCCTGGCGTTTGTTTTTGGTTCTTGTGTGAAGCCTGAATCCGCTATAGTGTTGCCTCCTCACGGTACAGCATCAGTAGCCAGTGTGGATATGGGCATGTACTACGACAAGCAGATTTATTTCGATTTTGAAACGGGAAAGGCGGTTTATGTCAGCGATCCGGCGTCTTGGGATTTGGCATTTGAAACTGCTCCGGATGGGCGGCATGTTTTTGAAAATGGCGGGAAACCCAGCGTGTTTGTCTATAACACCCATCAGACTGACCTGAACGCGGTAATGGAACTTCCGGCCCAGCTCAGCCCGATTGCCGATACCTTTTGGCAATACGATAACCCAAATGGCTTGCCTGGATGCACTGCTATCGGTACCTGGTGGAAACCGGACGGGAGCACTAAAGGCGAGGTGTACATCGTTCGGCTGAAAACCGTGCTTTACAAGATGCGCATCTTGTCTGCAAATGCAGATAGTTTCCAATTTGAATGGATGCCATTGTACAGCAAGGCTCCTTCTACCAGCGTGACTTTGCGTAAAGACAGCAACAGCAACTATGTCTATTTCTCGTTTAAGGATGGGGTCACGCGTCCGGAACCGCCCAATAAACAAAGCTGGGATGTCGTCTTCACGCAATACCGGGAGCTGGTGTATGATACCGACCCTGCCGTGTTGCGTGCCTTGCCCTACGTAGTGACCGGCGTGTTGCTGAATCCCTGGAAGACTCAGGCTGCGGACGACAGTTCGGAAAATTTTACTGCTATTGATTTTGCCTCATCACAGAGACTGAATTTTTCCAGCGACCGCAATGCAATCGGCTACGACTGGAAGACGGTGGACATCAATATGGCTACCGGAGGAGGTTCCGCTAATTATGCAGTCAACCCCAGGAAATGCTATGTGCTGAGCACACAGGAAGGGCAGTGGTATAAACTGCATTTTCTCAGTTTCTACAATCCAGCTAATGGTCAAAAGGGCGCTCCAATGTTTGAATATGAGCGTTTGAAATAAGGCTCCTTATCCCTTTTGTTCTATCGCTTTTCGTTCTGTTGAATCCATTAAGATGGTTACCGGGCCATCGTTGATTAATGCCACTTTCATGTCTGCGCCGAAGATGCCGCGCTGCACCGGCTTCCCCACTTGTGTTTCGATTTGCAAACAAAAAAATTCATACAATGGGATGGCCTGCTCCGGCCGGGCGGCTTCAATAAATGAAGGCCTGTTTCCCCTGCGGCAATCGGCCAGTAAGGTAAACTGGCTCACGACCAGAAAAGCAGCATCTACTTGTGCCGGCGACAAATTCATCTGCCCGGCTTCGTCACTAAAAATGCGCAAGCCAGCCGTTTTTTTGGCCAGCCAAAGGGCATCCTCTTCCGTGTCGCCGAGGGCAATGCCTAATAAAACCAACAGGCCGGTTCCGATTTCAGCAACCTTCTTTCCTCCAACATGGACCAAAGCTTCGCTAACCCGTTGAATAACGACACGCATAGGCACAAAGTAACGAGCGCCCAGAGATGGTGACCTGATACATTGACTGAAACTTTTGAGGCCCTTTTTAGGAATGAGCGAAACAGTTGACTCCCATCCTTTGAAGGTATTTTCGCAATATGGCTGATCGCATCAAAACCTTATTTGGTGAAGAAATTATCCCTGAAGAACTCGAGACTTCACGGAGCGCAGGCAGCAAAGAAGAAAATAGTCAGGCTTCTGTTTTAGAAGGCTGGATACCTCAAAAAATGTATTACAGTACGGGAGCAGTGGCAAAGCTTTTCGCTCTTCGTGCTTCTACGATTCGCTATTGGTCGGAAGAGTTTGAAATGAGGCCCCGGACAACACGCAACGGCGACAGGCTGTTTTCAGTGGCAGATATCGAACATCTTCGCAGCATCTATCATTTGCTTCGCGAAAGAAAGTTCACGATTGCCGGAGCAAAGGCGCATTTAGCCCAAAAGCCAGACATACCTGAAACGCTGACGCTAAGGAAATCATTACTGAGTCTGCGCAACCAACTGCTGGAAATCCGAAACAAGTTGTCATAATTGGTGACGGCGATGAAAAAGTTCAATCATGAGGTGCCTTGCACAGGGGCACTATCCTGATTCATTATTTTATGTAGATACAAGCCCGAAAGATGAATTCAGGAAAATCAGCCCGGCAAACAGGCTTACAATAATTTCGCTTGCATTGCAGATGGCTGAAAGCTCTTGCTTCAGCTTCTTTTTTTCTCAACTGCCCTTTTTCAAAGGATTCTACATCCCATGATTCTTCCCGAGCATTTGCATATTTCGGATATCCCCAGCCCGCTTCCTCCGTCCATTCTACTCAGTGAAGCGGCCCGCCATCGTATCACAGCCAACCGCAATTATCTCGAAAAAAAACTTCAAGGCGGTGGCACGTATTATGGCATCAATACTGGCTTTGGCTCGCTTTGCGATGTGCGTGTGGCAGACGATGAGCTGGCACAATTGCAGGAAAACCTGGTATGCTCGCATGCCTGCGGTATGGGCGATGAAGTGCCCCAGGAAATTGTCCGCCTCATGCTCTTGCTCAAAGTGCAGGGCCTGAGCCAAGGCTATAGCGGTGTCCGGCTGGAGTTGGTAGAACGACTCGTAGATTTTTACAACCTAAGCATCACGCCCGTGGTTTACGAGCAGGGCTCGCTCGGCGCTTCAGGCGATTTGGCGCCACTGGCGCATCTTTCACTGGCCCTTCTGGGCAAGGGGGAAGTATATTTTAAAGGAACGAAGTGTAAAGCAGATGAAGCACTAAGGGCCTCGGGCCTAAAGCCGATGCGCCTGGCTGCAAAAGAAGGACTGGCCCTGCTGAATGGTACTCAGTTTATGAGTGCTTATGCCGTTTGGGCCTTACGTGCGGCAAACAGACTGACCGCCTGGGCTGCCGGCATCGCTGCTTTATCCGCCGATGCCTTTGATGCAAAATCGGAACCGTTCACGGAAATCATCCACAAGCTGCGCCCGCATCCCGGGCAAGCCCGTGCCGCAACAGAAATGTTGGAATGGCTGGAGGGAAGTGCCTTACAACAGGTTCCCAAGAAACAGGTTCAGGATCCCTATTCTTTTCGTTGTATTCCACAAGTGCATGGTGCTACATTGGATGTGCTCCGAATGGCTACTGAGGTGATTGAAACAGAACTCCGCTCCGTGACCGATAATCCCATCGTTTCCGAAGCAGAGGACCATATTCTCAGCGGGGGAAATTTTCATGGGCAGCCTTTAGCCTTACAGCTCGATTTCTTAGCTATCGCACTTGCTGAATTGGCCAATATCTCAGAACGCCGATGCTATCTGTTGATTTCCGGCCAAAGGGGCCTCCCGCCCTTCCTGGCACCTAATGCAGGGCTCAACAGCGGCTTTATGATTGCCCAATACACGGCGGCATCCATCGTCAGCCAGAATAAAGGATTGTGTATGCCCGCATCGGTGGACAGCATTGTGAGCAGCAATGGGCAGGAAGACCATGTGAGCATGGGAGCTAATGCAGCCACAAAACTTTATCGGGTATTGAAAAACCTCCAGCGGGTATTAGCTATTGAATGGATCTGTGCCGCTCAGGCACTCGAGTTCCGAAGGCCTTCGAAAACATCGCCTCTATTGGAACAACTATGGAATAGGCTGCGTGCCAAGGTTCCCTTCATGGAGCAGGATCGTGTGTTGCACGATGACCTGATTGCAGCCGAACAGATGTTGGATGAGTTGCTCTTGCCCCGCCCCTGATGCATTGCTGCTTTCGTATTTTCGCCCCCACACCTTTTTTTTCACCCGGTGGGCCTAGTCATATTCTTGCTCGAATTTTTGATATTCCTCATGTCTGGAATCATCGTGTTTGAGATGCCGAGTTCTGTACAGGACGCATATAGGCTGTGCAGCAAGAACGGCTTCAGGCCCCTCGTCTTCATAAACCAACGACACGCACCATGGCCTGTGGCAATTGTGGCAGCGGCACCAACGGTAAGCCTGCGGGCTGCCAAAGCAATGGAGGATGCTCCTCCGGCGGCTGCAACCGACTAAACGTCTTTGACTGGCTCAGCGGCATCCCTCTTCCTGACGGCGCCAAGCCATTTCCCATAATCGAAGTCTCATTCAAGCAAGGCAGCAGAAAAGAATTTTTCCGCAACGCCGGCTCCGTCTTTTTAGTGAAAGGCGATTGGGTGACTGTAGAAGGCTCCGGAGGCTTTGATGTAGGCCAGGTGAGCTTGCAAGGTGAATTGGTGAAGCTTCAAATGAAGAAGCACCGGGTGGAAAACAATGATGAATTGCGAAAGGTCTTACACCTGGCTACTGATTCGGAAGTCGCCCAATATCATGCACAGAAACAGCGCGAGAAAGAAATGCTGGTGCGCAGCCGTGCCATTGCCCGCAGTCTTTCACTGGAGATGAAAATTTCGGAAGTGGAGCTTCAGGCCGATGGCCGAAAAGCCACCTTTTTCTATACCGCAGACCAGCGAGTAGATTTTCGGGAACTGATTAAGCATTATGCTTCCGACTTTCATATCAAGGTGGAAATGCGCCAGATTGGCCCACGCCAGGAAAGCGCGAAAATCGGCGGAATTGGCTCCTGCGGAAGGGAGCTTTGCTGCTCAACCTGGCTTACGGATTTCAAAACCGTAAACACCGCCGCTGCTCGCTACCAAAACCTAAGTATCAATCAGACGAAGCTCTCCGGACAATGTGGGCGCCTGAAGTGTTGCCTCAACTTTGAGTTGGACACCTACATGGATGCTCTGAAAGCATTCCCCACAGATGCCGATAGCATCGAAACAACACAGGGGAAAGCAACACTTCAGAAGCGTGATATCTTCCGCAACCTGATGTGGTATTCATTTACCGGAAGCAGTGCACAGTACCCGCTGAGCATTGAGCGCGTGAAAGAAATCAAGGCAATGAATAAGTCAGGTGAAAAGCCGGAAGAGCTGGGTGCAGTTGAAATTATCCAGGAACGCCGCCCGGGCAGTCGCTCAGGCAATGATGATGCCCACGGTTTTGTCAATGATGTGGGGCAATTGAGCTTGAAAACTCTGGAGCGCCAGGCACGCAACCGTAAGAAGAAAGCTTCACATCAGGCTGAATCCAAAAAAGCGGAAGGCCAGAAAACAACGAGCCAACAACAGAGGAAGGCTTCACAAAGCCAAAATCGCCCGCAGCCCAAAAGCCAGTCAGGCACTGATAATCAGCAAACGCAACAGGCGCAAGCCCGGCAGGGAAACAACAATAAATCCGGACAGCAGCAAAGCCATAAATCATCCCGGCATCGCAGGAATAAACCCGGTAAGCCCGATGAACAATCAAAGGCGCCGGAAGCTTAATGTGCCCTCACACATAAAGGCCTAAGGCTAACTTTAGCAGATGTTGTTTCGCCGCGTGCTTGCACTCATCTTGCTGGTACTTTCTGGCAACCTCTCTGCTCAAAACCTGCCCCGTTTTGCCTTAGTCGTACACGGAGGCGCTGGCGCAATGGGTGGCGTCACGCCGGCTCAAGAATCCCGCTACCGGGCGGGATTAGAAAAGGCCTTAGAAGCAGGGTATGCCCTCTTGAAAGAAGGAGGAACCGCTATCGAAGCGGTGCGTGCCAGCATCCGGGTGTTGGAAGATGATTCGCTATTCAATGCCGGGAAAGGGGCCGTGTTTAGCTATGAAGGACGAAATGAATTAGATGCCAGCATCATGGATGGGAAAGCGTTGCGTGCCGGTGCCGTTGCCGGAGTGACCCGCGTAAAAAATCCAATTGAAGCAGCTTACGCAGTCATGGAACAAAGCCCGCATGTAATGCTGTGCGGGCGTGGTGCAGATGAGTTTGCGGCAACGCACGGATGTCAGATGGTGAAGCCTGCCTATTTCTATACGACAGCGCAACGGAAGCTATTAATTCAGGCAAGAAAGACCCTGCGCAGGCAACAGCATCAGGGGAAAAGTGGTAGCGCGCAGGCATCAAAAAAGGAACTGAAATATGGGACTGTTGGAGCCGTAGCGCTGGATGCGTTTGGGAATTTGGCAGCGGGCACGTCCACCGGTGGCATCACTGCTAAGCGCTGGAACCGAATCGGAGACAGCCCGATTATTGGGGCAGGCACCTACGCAAGCAATGCCGGTTGTGCCGTAAGCTGCACCGGGCAGGGCGAATTTTTTATCCGCCTGGGGGTTGCCAAATCCCTCTCCGACCAGTTGGAAATTGGCCATAAGCCTTTACAGGAAGCTGCAGCCGATTTGATTTTTGAAAAACTGGCAGCCATGGGTGGAGCAGGCGGTTTGATTGCCATCGACCGTAAGGGAAATATTGCTATGCCGTTCAATACACGAGGGATGTTCCGGGGCTATGTGCGGGAAGACGGAAGCATCTGCACAGAGGTCTTTAACCAGTAAAATCAGCAAAGGGTTTCGTTCAAAGGGATGTGAGTTGCCAGGCCCGCTTCGGCTGTTTCCTTGTATTTCCCATTCATATCCAGCGCTGTTTGCCACATGGTATCTACTACAGCATCCAGCGATACGACCGCGTGTTCCGGATTGCTTTTGATGGCAAGTTGCGCAGCAGTGATTGCCTTGATAGCCCCCATTGTATTTCGTTCAATGCAGGGCACCTGCACCAGGCCAGCCACTGGGTCGCAGGTCATGCCGAGGTGATGTTCCATCGCGATTTCTGCAGCTTGCAAGCATTGGCGGGCTGAACCGCCCAGGCATTCACAGAGTGCAGAAGCAGCCATAGCGGAAGAGACTCCAATTTCAGCCTGACAACCGCCCATTGCGGCACTCAGTGTTGCTCCTTTTTTGAAAATGGAACCGATCTCTGAAGCATTCAGCAGAAATCGGATGATTTCTGCATCGTTCAGTCGGTCGTTGAACAGGGTATGATACATCAGCACGGCTGGGATCACGCCAGCGGCGCCATTGGTGGGTGCAGTCACCACGCGGCTGAAAGAAGCATTTTCTTCATTTACGGCCAGTGCGAAACAACTTACCCAATCGAGGATGTAGCGAAAGTCATTACCTCCAGAGCGGATGGCGGCCACCCATTCTTCAAAGCTTGAAAAATGCTTTCCTTTTAGCAGGCCGGTACAAATATCTGCGGCCCTCCGGGTCACATTCAGCCCCCCGGGCAAAATGCCTGGAGTCTGTACACCTCGGTAGATGCAGTCCCGCATGACACCCCAAATCCGCATCAGGCCATCATGAGTGTCGGCTTCTGGCCGCCAGGCATGTTCGTTCCGGGCTACAATTTCAGAAATCGGCAATTCGTTTTCGGTACACCATTTCAGCAAATCATCACCCGAATCTATCGGGAAGGGCAGGTCCATAATTTCTCCTGCGGAGTCTCCCTCTCCTTCTTTGATAACGAAGCCTCCACCGATGCTATAAAAAGTTTCAGCAATTTGCCTTCCATCGTTTAGCGTACAAAGAAAGGTGAGTGCATTTGGGTGTGCCGGCAACGATTCATTCATCAGAAAGACGATGTCGTTGGCTGGTTGAAAAGGAATGGATTGCTGCCGGGCGAATAGCAGGGTGCCTGAATCTGAAATTTGTTTAACCCGGTTGCTGATTTCATTAACATCGAAACTAACGGGGTCTTCGCCGCAAAGGCCTAACAATACAGCGACATCGGTGCCATGCCCTTTTCCGGTTTTTGCCAGTGAGCCATAGAGTAGGGTTTGAAGTTGCGCAACCTGGTGCAGAGTTTCTTGCTTCTCTAAGTCTTCAATGAACCTCAGGGCGGCACGCCAGGGACCCAGGGTGTGGGAAGAACTGGGGCCGACCCCAATTTTGAACATGTGAAAGGCGGATATGGATTCCTTTTTCAAAGCGGTCAAAGCATTAGGGTAAAAAAATGGGTTGCTCAATAAGCAACCCAAAAATACCAAGCAGCCCGCACTGCGGCCTTGAAACTTAAGGAGCGAAGGACATAGCCTGAGCCGTTCCGAGGCTTGCATCCTTGACATATTTCCGAATCTTGCGCACGTAATCGAAATAGCCGCTTTCTAAGCGAAGCCAGAAGATGCCAAACACTAGTAAGCTGGCAGCAATCATGGGATAGGCGTAAATCTCATAGCCAACTTCTTTCACGGTGAAGAGCATGATGAGGGCCATGGCCATCAGGAAGCAGCAAAAGAAGATGAGAATCAAAGGCCCGCCCTTGTCTATTTTCCGCATTTTGGAGGTGATGAGTACATCTGTTTTGTCCCCTCTCCCTTTGAATTCAACGTGCGTGATGGGAAGGGTTTTGATGTTTGTTTCCTGTTCTGCATGTGGAATGATTTTCAACATGCGGTCCTTGTCAAAGATTTCGAAATCCATCTTGTGGATTTTGACGTGTTGCCCAATCAAGCGCTTCTTAATCTCGTCCTCTGGCGTGTGTGTTGAGTACCGGTAGTGTCTGGAAAAAAGCATAGACGTCGGTTTTTGGTTTTGTGGCTTTCGCCGATTTATCCGAAAGATACTCATTTCATGCCATAGGCAAAACCGCTATTTTCTGCGGTGAATTGGAATGTGGATAAATGATAGATTATTGTGCATCCGTTTTGTTAGCGGGTATTGATATTGCGGAAATAGGTGTCAACCATCTGCCGGTAGTAGGGTTTTAGCTGCGGCGGAACGCTTCGGTACGATTCTAAAATCTGTTGTCTGTTTTGCAGCAATTGTTCCAGTTCGGGCGGGGTGGGGCGTGGTAAATCTTTGCCTACCTGCGAGGCCCGTTTATTGTCTTGTTCTTGTTCCCGAAGAGATTGTTCCGCTTTCAACAGCCTCGTGAGGATTTCCTGTTGCCGCATCATCAGTTCGGCACTCAGCCGGCGATTGACTATATCGGTTTCATTCCGATCCATTTGTTTCTGGATTTCCTGCAACTCTTTGTTTTGCCCCATCCCGCTGCCTTTCAGCCTGCTTTGCAGGTCTTCAAGTTGGCGGCGGATTTGGGCTTGTTGTTCTGCCAGCCGGGCCAATTTTTCGGCATCGCCATATTCATTATTGCCCTCGCTGCCAGAGCCTTGTCCGGTCCCGCCGCTACCGTTCTGCCCCGATTTGCCGGCTTGTTTTGAGCCTTCGCCTTGCTGAGCCTGGCCTGGCTTTTGGCCTGCTTGTTTTCCCATTTGCTGGCCCAACTGCTGCTGTTGGGTGATGATGTCACTAAGTTGTTTACTGGCCCCCGGCTTAGGAGAACTTCCGCCTGGTTTGGTGCAAGAGCCTTGTGCTCCGCTGCTCATGCTCTGGCTCCGCATCTGCATCAGATGTGCGAGCAGTTCATTGAGCATCAGTGCCAGGTTATTGGTATGCGTCATCACATACTGCTGGCGGGTCAGGGCATCTCCTACCTGGCGTTGTTCCAATGAGCCGGTAGCAAGCTTCATGTTGCGTTCTAATTCTCCAGTTTCTTTATTGACAGTGGGGGCCAACTTAAAAACGCGTTTACTGAGGCCGAAAAGGCTGTCGCGAATCATTTGTGAAGCAGTGTGCAAGCGGGCTTGTTCGCGCATATTTCCGAGAAATGCCTGACTGGCCGTTGAGGTGTTGCGCACCTTATTCATCAGGTCTTCCTGGTCGAAAGAAAGACGAATGAGGTTTGTGAGTAGTTGCCGGGTAGCACGTATGTCAATGTCTATTTGTTCGATGTTCATTCCTCCAGCCATTCCTCTGAGAGCCTCTGCCATCCCTTTCAGGTTTTCAGCGGCTTTCTTTTGGCTTTGGCTGCTTTGGCTGGAATTGCCCTGCTGCAATTGCTGCTGGCTCTGCTGCATTTGTTCTCCCGCTTTTTCACCCTGCTCTCCGGGCTTGGCCAGTTTCATTTTTTGTTCCAGTCCACTAGCCAGTTTTTGAAGTGCTTTCAGGTCGTCATTCAGTGTCTTTTTCAGCTCTTTTTGCAAGGCTTCCTGTTGCTTGCTCAGCTCCTGATTGCTCTGTTTTCCGGCATCTGTTTGTTGCTTTAGGTTTTCTTGCTTTTGCGCCAGTTCATCAGCTTTATTTGCCAGCTCTTCCAGGCGCATTTGTGTCTCAAGTTGCTTCATGAGTTCTTTCATGCGCTCCATGTCCATGCTGAACAGTTTATTCTGTTCCTGCATTTGCTGTAGTGTCTTTTGGGCGTCTTCTTTATTGAGCTTCGACATCAGTTCCTGTAGCTTTTTCATTTGCTCTGCCAGCTCATGATTCAGCAGGTTGTCTAATTGTTTTTTGACCTCTTGTTGTTTGTCGCGCAAGTCCTGGCTAAAGGGTTTTTGAAGGCTTTGTTTTTCCTGCTCTTCTAAGCGTTTGGCAGCAGCTTCCATTTTGGCTTTTAGCTGCTCTTGCTTATCCGCCAACTCCTGTAACTGCTGGCGTTGTTCGAATTCGATATCGCTGCTTTGAAGGATTTTCTCAGAGGCTTCTTTCAGGTCTTGCTGAATGGATTTAGCCTGTTGCGCACTGCTGCTCAGGCCGGCATTGATTTGCCTTGCATTGGCACTTATGGCCGAGTCTATTTGCTGGTGGTTGAGCATAGCATACACCATTGTGGCGCTGCGTGCTGATTTAGGGCCGTGGATAGCATCATTGTCGAAGGCCTCTACGTAATAACTAATTTTTTGACCGGGTTGGAGCTTGAGCGTTTGCAGGTCAAAATATTTCTGGAAAGAAATCAGCGTGCTGCCGCCGGATGAAAGCGGGAAGGATTGCTGCCCCAGGCTCTTGCCGTCCGGTCCTGTGATTTCATAATGAAACAGCACCCGGCTGATTCCATAATCATCGCCAGCAGTGCCGGTGAGTATGATTTGCTGCCCGGTCACAGTATCTCGAAATTCCTGCACCTGCACCACCGGGTATTGGTCTGGAATTACCTGCACCTGATAATGATAGCCCGGGCCTTCCGGCGTTTGTGCATTGTGCAGAAACAGGGTGTAAGAGGTGTCTTGCAGGAATTGATGCTGATAGCTGAACAAGCCGCCACCCTGTGCCTTCAGCAACACTTTTTCCCCACTGCTCCATTGCAGCAGTGCCTCCTTGCAGAAGCCGGTCAGCAGCGTGTAGCCAACGCGGGTTCCCACAGGCAGGTTCATATCCCCCAGGGTCGTTAGCATTTCATCATGACGGCCCGTGTAATCAGGATAATCAATCTGGATACGCAATGCCTTGAGCAAAGGTGGTTGCAATACCTCCAGTGTATAGTTTTTAGAATAAAAGCCAGCAGCAAACAGCCGGAATAGAATGGGTTGATTCACGTTCCGGAACTGGTATTGAAAGGCATGATTATTCAGAGCCCGGGCCGGGATACGTTCCTTGCCGGTCTCAATAAAAAGTTCTGCGGGAAGGGCGCTGCCTTCCAGCCGGATGTTGAGGTTGAAGTCGCTGTTGCGCGTTGCCTTCAGAGAGTCTTCATCAATCAAAAAGCGAAAAGGGGCCGGACGCTCGAAAGCAGTAGCCGGTTGCAGGAGCCGGGAACTGCCCTCTTTGAAAATATTGGGTGCCGCAATGAAAAGGAACAGCCCAACCAGCAACACCGGCAACAGGAAACGCAAATAGCGCCGGTTTTTTTTCAAATCAATAGCACCGAGGATGGGCACCACTGAAATCTGTGCTGCTTTTTGGTCAATAGAAGCTTCAATGAGTTCGCGGCTTGCTGTGCCCGGTGCTGCTTGATTGAGTTGTAAAATATTGAGCAGCTTGTCTGATACTTCCGGGAAATGCCTGCCTACGATTCGGGCCGCTTCTTCGTGACTGAGCGTCTTGCCTAAGTGCGCCATTTTCATCAGCGGAAGGATGATAAGCCCAATCAGCGCGCCCCCACCCAGCAACACAAAAGCAGAAACGATACAAAGCTTGACCCAGACAGGCAGGTAGAGGTAATATTCACTAACACTCACCAACAGGAAATATGTGAGCACACAGCTCAGCAATATCAGCCCGCCCCGCAGGACTTGGTTGAAATAATACTTGCGGATAAATGCATCCAGGCGCGTCAGGAGCCAGCTTAGTTGCTGCATAGGATTGTCCTTGCAATTTAAGGTTGTGGCTGTCGCCGGGCTGTTAGCAAAACGTAATAAGCGTTAATCACGCCAGCCAAAAACGCAGCCGTTGCCCTTTCAGCTTAGAAGCTTTTGAAACCTGAATTACCCGATTCACCTTATCTCTATGCAGGGCAATAAACGAGCGGTAGTCTTTTAATTCGATTAGCCCGATCTCTTCCTTTCGTAAACCTGCAACCTGTGTCAGGAATCCAACGATGTCGGCCTTGCTGAGTTTGTCTTTTTTTCCACCGCCAATAATCAGGCTGCACCACCCGGATGTTTCCGGAATCTGAGTCAATACGGGCAAATCTATTTGCTCCAGTTCGCCCTCCGGGCAAAAGGCAGGCAGGTGTTCATCCGGGCCCAGCAGCAGGATTGCCTTACCTCCTGCGTCCATGCGTGCGGTACGTCCGTTGCGGTGGGTCCAGGCCGATTCGTCTGCTGGCAGATGGTAATGAATGACTGCGTCAATATGGGCGATGTCGAGGCCCCGGGCGGCCAGGTCGGTAGCGATGAGTGTGCGGGCACTTCTGTTTCTAAATTGGGCTAAGGCCAGCTCCCTGGCGTCCTGGTCTAATGCACCATGATAGGCCACCGATTCAATGCCCTGCTCCGCCATGAGTTGCTGCAGCCGGTCCACAGCCTGGCGATGATTCAGAAAGACCACGGAAGAATTGGTTCCTAAAGAGCAAAGCAGCGTAAATAAAGCGTGGGCCTTGTCTTTTTCTTCCAGTTTCAGAAATTGGAGCTTCAGCTTGCTTGCTGATTTTTCATTAGAAAATTGAAGCCTCAACGGTTGTTTAATGCCCGTAAAATCCGGTATTTCGGTAAGCGATGTAGCGGAGCAAAGGATGCGTCGCTTTATACTTTTCAAGCCTCCGATGAGGGTCGCCATTTCTTCCTGAAAGCCCAGTTCGAGGGATTTATCGAATTCGTCGAGCACTAAAGACCGGATGTGTCCTGGCCGGAAATTGCCTCGTTGAAGGTGGTCGCAAAGGCGGCCCGGAGTGCCCATGATGAGTGTAGGAGAAGCCAGTAGGCTGCGGTCTTCAATTTCCCTGCGATGCCCACCATAGCAAAGTGTGGCTTTGAAGCCGGTACTCATCTGTTTCCAGACGCTTTCAATTTGCAGGGCCAATTCCCGGGTGGGGACGACAATGAGTGCCTGTTCCTGAAGTTTCCAGCCCTTTATTTCCCGAAACAAGGGAATTAAAAAAGCCAGAGTCTTGCCCGAACCTGTAGGTGAAATCAGGATGATATCGTGACCGGTTTCGGCAGCATCAATGGCTTGCTGTTGCATCTTGGTGAGTTGCCCAATGCCCAGGCGGGCCAGCAGCAAATCCAATTCGTTTTTTGAAACAGGCATTCAGGTAAATGTAGCCGCAGTAAAGCGGGAAATTTCAAATGGTAAAAATGAACTCTCGGAATTCAATGCTTATTTATAAACAAACGTAAAAACAGTGAATAAGAAAATTGCCAGGGCATTCTATACAATCTATTCCCTACCCTTTTTTGACAAAAAATCACATTCGCCGACAAATTTCTTAGGTTTATCTCAGGAACGCCCAATCGCTTTTTTGGCAAGCTGGGTATTGCTCACCACTCGCTCACCACTCAAAATGCGCTATCTGATGAACAAAGCACTACGTTCTTTTCAGTCAAAAATTCAGATGTTCACCCTGCTGGCGGGTGGTTTTTTCGCTGCTCCTGCAATTGCCGGGCCTACCTATTATTTCCCGGGCTCGAACTACAACTACACGGGAGGCTCTAATATCTATCCGCTGAACTCCTCAACCCGAAACAAATGCCAGTGGTTGTATCTGACTACGGATTTTAACTCGCTCCCTTCCGGGCCATTCATGATTTCCACCATATACATCAAGCCATCCAGCACCCGGAACAATCAGAATATCTCGAACCTGACTATTAAACTCAAAAACACCACGCTCACTACGCTCAGTAGTGGCTCCTGGGTGTCGGGAATGACTACCTGCTACGGGCCGAGCACCATCACCACGAGCACTTCTTCCGGCTCCTGGAAGGCATTCACGCTTAGCGCTCCTTTTTATTATACCGGAGGCAATCTGATTCTGGAAATCTCCCACACAGGTTCTTCAGCCGGGATTTCAATCAATCAATTCAACGTCACAGGTAGGAACGGCAGAAAGTATGGGAGTACGTCCAGTAGTTCCTCTACAGGGGTGGATCGGGGAACGGCTTTGTTTGGTTTTGATGGTTATCCGGCTGCCTGTAGCGGTACACCTGGGATGCCCAATATCACTACTGCCCCTCTGACCACTGCAAACCCTATTTGCAGCGGCAGTACAAAGTCATTGAGCGCCTTTGACCCGAATGCACCCCTTACCAACTTGAGCTATAGCTGGCAGCATTCCAACTCTTCAACCGGCCCTTGGACGAATGTGAGCTCGGGCAGCGGAAGCACCACACTGAACTATACTACTGGTGCATTGACCAGCTCTACCTGGTTCCGGTTTGGTGTCAAATGCAATGTCAGCAACATCACTACCTATTCTTCTCCCTATCTGGTTCGGGTGGGTGCTGCACAGCCTGGGAACATCGCGGGGCGTTCTTCGTCCTGCAATGGCGATACTGCTACATATAGCGTTGCCGGAATCCCGGGCCACAGTTATGCCTGGACACTACCCTCTGGATGGACCGGCAGCTCTACAAGCAACATCATCCATGTGGTCATGAATGGGACGGGAACAATATCCGTTATAGCTACGGGTTGCGGCGGTACTTCGGTGGCTCGCACAAAAAATATTCTGGCGGGCACAGCGCCTCTTGCTCCAATCAGCATTTCTGGGAAAATCAATGTGTGCGCCGGCACGGTTCAGGGTTATAAAGTACCTAAAGTTGCCACCGCTCAGTCTTATACCTGGACCTTACCCAGCGGCTGGTCTGGCAGCTCTGCTACGGATTCTATCTCTGTATTGGCCGGTACCGCCGGAGGAAGCATCCTAGTGAAAGCAAATAATGGCTGTGGCAGCTCTGCGAACCAATCAAAGGCTATTGCCGTGATATCCGCACTCGCCAATCCAGGCACCATCACCAGCAGCGCCGGAACCGGTCCCTATTGTTCCGGTCAGCTTTACAGCTTCAGCATCAATCCGGTATTGGGTGCCACTTATTACATCTGGACGCTACCCAGTGGCTGGACAGGAACGAACACAGGCACTTCTATCCAAACTTATGCAGGTAATAGTGGGCAGATTTCGGTAAAAGCCTATGTGGCCTGTGCCATTTCACCAGCTTCCACATTGAGCACAACCGTCAATAGCTCGGTCAATCCTGGTGTTACCCTCTCGCCCAACTCAATTCCTATCTGCAAAAACCAAATCACCACATTTACAGCATCGCCCGTCAACGGGGGAAGCAGTCCTTATTATCGCTGGCGCAAAAATGGAAGCCTACTCATCGCTTCAGGAAGCACCTATTCCTCATCCAACCTCTCTAATAGTGATGTGATTTCGGTAGAAATGATTAGCAATGCAGCCTGCCGAACTGCCGATACCGTTAGCTCTTCTGGTTACAATGTGTCGCTCACACCAAGTGTGACCCCGGGAATCAGCATCAACTCAAACCCCGTAGTGAAAATCTGTGCTGGAACCCCGCTCACCTTCATCACCAAAATAAATGGCAGAGGGCCTAATCCGGATTACCAGTGGTATAAAAACGGTGTTGCAATCAGTAGTGCAGACGACACTTCATTCACGCCAGCCGCCATTGCCGATGGCGATAGTTTCCATGTCGAACTCAACTCGGATGCAGTATGCGCAACGGATACTCTGGTGGAGTCGAATCATGTGCGTGTGGAAGTAGATGCCGCCGTGTCGCCTACTTTGAGCATCAGCGCTTCTACCACGAATGCCCTGGAGCCAGTCACTTTTACCATTGCTCAATCGGGCGGAGGCAACAACCCCGTGTATCAATGGATACTGAACAGCATCGAAATCCCAGGAGCAACCAACAGCAGCTACAGCAACCCCGGACTCCGGAGTGGCGACAGGGTGTCTGTTCGGATGCAAAGCAGCGAGCTCTGTGCCAATCCTTCCCTGCTCTATTCCGATGAAATCGTGATGGGAAGCCCCGCGGGCATTGCGAACCAACAAGGCTGGCAAGGTACCCTGGGCCTTTTCCCCAACCCCAATTCGGGTCAGTTTACCCTCGCCGCCACTTGGCCTGCTTCCTACGTAAGTAAGCCCTTGCGCATTGAATTATTCAACATTTTGGGGCAACCCGTTTTTGAAAAGGAAATTCAACCGCTTACACCTTCCTGGGAATATCCAATCAGCCTGCCAGAGCTGTTGCCTTCAGGCCAATACCTGCTTCGTATCACAACTCAGGATGGAATGTCGGCCCGCTTACAGCTCCTCTTGCAGCGATAATTTTTTGGTTTGTTTATTTGTAAAAAAGTGGTTGCCTCAAAAGGGTAACCATTTTTTTTTGATAAAGATTTGGTTTCCGGCTAAAGCCCTCCTATGCAGCATTTGTTGCGTCCTTTAGGTTTGCTGCGGCTCATATTTAGATAACAGCTATTGCCA
>JAFDYC010000057.1 GCA_018267625.1 Bacteroidota bacterium | reverse complement strand
TGGCCGGCAATTGTGGCAGCAGCACCTGAAGGCTCTGCCGCAGTCTTATTCCGAACAGATAGACCTGAGCGATGCGCCTCCTGGAAATTATATGGTCACTTTAAAGGCAGAAGGGGAGCAACTGTCGCGGATTATCAGCCTGCATAAGTAGTGGCTGACGTTTCCCATCATTTCCCTTGAGGGGGCCCATTCCAATGGCCCCCTCTTTTTGTTTCATGAAACCTTGTTTCCCAGCCATATTGGCTCTCATGTCGGTGAAGTCTATTGGCGGCATAGCGGGTCATCCGGCAAATTTTTACCTTTCCCAATGCTCTCCTATTGGGAACGCCAGTCCTTCACGGGCTATGACCACATCGTGGTGGGCAGCGGCATTGTGGGTTTGTCAGTTGCTATTGAGTTAAAAGAACGATTTCCTAAGGCGCGGGTGTTGGTGCTGGAACGAGGCCTGTTGCCTACCGGCGCCACCACACGCAACGCGGGCTTCGCTTGCATGGGCAGCGCCTCAGAGCTGCTGGCCGACCTGGAGAATCAGGAGGAAGAAGTAGTGGCCGGCCTGTTCCTGCGACGTAAGGCTGGCCTGGACTTGCTACGCCAACGGCTGAGCGACGACGACCTGGGATACCGCGCCGATGGTGGCTTTGAATTGCTGGGGAAGGAAGAAGTAGGCGTATTGGATCGGTTAGACTATCTGAATGCCTTGCTCCGTCCGCTGCTGGGCTGCGATGCCTTCCTTCCTGCCCATGCGCGCATCGGCGATTTTGGCTTTCCCAAAAATCAGGTTGCCGGCTTGATTGAAAACACTTGCGAAGGCAGCCTTGATAGCGGTAAGATGATGCACAGCCTGCTGCTATTGGCCATGAGCCGGGGCGTGGAGCTGAAGACAGGCGCGGAAGTATTGCGCTTCGAAAAGGGCACGGATAGCGTGACGGTAGCGGTTCAGGATGCCTTCCGGCGCGAGGCACTGCTGCTGAAATCGAAGACGTTGAGCATTTGCACGAATGCTTTCGCTGCCGAACTGCTGCCCACAGAAGATGTAACACCCGGTCGGGGGCAGGTATTGATTACCGAACCCATCGCGGGCCTGCGTATCAAGGGTATCTTTCATTACGATGCGGGCTACTATTATTTCCGCGAGCTGGATGGACGTGTGCTGATTGGCGGCGGGCGCAACCTGGATTTTGAAGCGGAACGCACGACAGAGTTTGCGCTGACAACACTCATCCAGGAAGACCTGGAGCGAAAGCTGCGCGAGCTGATTTTACCCGGTCAGGATTTTAAGATCGCGATGCGCTGGGCGGGCATCATGGCCTTTGGCCCCACGAAGGCCCCCATCGTGAAAGCCTTTAATGGCCGCGTGTTTGGCGCCTTCCGAATGGGCGGGATGGGGGTTGCCTTGGGGAGCCAGGCCGCAAAGGAGCTGGTTGCGCTCATCGTTAGGAGCACCTGAGCATTTGCACCGGACAACTAATCAAATCGAAGCCAGCATAGGCACTACATCCCCCACCGGCAGGCCCATCACGTTGTAGTAGTCGCCGACTATTTTTTCAATGCCCACCATGCCGATATACTCCTGGATAGCATAAGCTCCCGCCTTGTCTAAAGGGTGGTAGTGGTCCACATAAAAGGAAATCTGCTCGTAGCTCAGTTGGCGGAAATAGACCTCGGTAATTACAGAAAAGACATGATCCTTTCCATGCAGCAAAAGGCAAACGCCGGTAACAACGCGGTGCATTTGGCCGGAAAGCCGCGTCAGCATGGCCTTTGCTTCATAATCGCTGGCTGGCTTTCCCAGGATTTCGTTACCCAGCAACACCACCGTGTCGGCGGCAAGAATATCCCTGTCAGGGAATTTTTCTGCTACAGCCTTTGCCTTTTTTTGGGCTAAAAAAGCCGGCAAGTCAGTGCCATCCATACCGGGGGGAATCGTTTCATCCACATCCGGGCTGATGACTTCAAAATCTATATGCGCCTGCTCCAGCAGTTGCCTGCGACGGGGCGAGCCGGAAGCGAGGATGAGCTTTTCCATAATTACAGAGTCAGGATGGCGAGGCAAAGCACACCGAAAATCATGATTTCTTTCAACCGGGTGCTGACGAGGTGATAATGTTCGGGGCCGCTGCGCCGCGGCAGACGCCAGCACCAGATGCCCAAGGGAACCACTACCGTTCCGAGTATAAAATAAAGTGGCACATGCAGCCAGGGATGGCGAAGCTGAAAGGCCAGCCAGGTCAGTGCCGCCAGCAAAACCAGGATGGCGAGCACACCCAGCACCTGCACAAAGCGGGAGCTGGCCAGCAGGCCCCAGCGAATAGGCATCGTCACGCAACCCTCAGCATCATCGCCCTTAAAGTCTTCCATGTCCTTCACGATTTCACGCATCCAGGTGAGGATGAATGCGAAGAAAGCCAGGGTGGCTAAAGCCGTCATGGGGCTAAGCTGAAAACGGTGCATCACCCAGAGACTGCGCGTGGCCCCGTGCAAGGCTGGTTCGTAGAGGATAAGCACAACGATAGTCAGCGCCGTCATCAGCGATACGGCCACATTCCCAATCATAAACTGGCGTTTCCAATGCGTGGAATAGCGCCAAAGCAAGGCGGTACAAAAAACTTGCAGTAAAAGCCATTCGGGATGCCCGGCAGGGATTGCCAGCATGGCAGCCAGTAGAATGGCCAGGATATTCAGCAAAGAATGTACAATGATGGCCTGTTTGCGGGGGATGATGCGTTCCAGGATCACCTTGTCCGGCTTGTTGATGACATCAATGCGGATGTCGAAATAATCATTGATGATGTAGCCGCCGGCGGCAATAAAGAGGGTAGAAAGGCAGAGTAGCAGAAAAGGGAACGGGCGGAGCACTTGTAGCCCCGGAACCGGCACAATAGCACAGCTCCAGGCCACGAGTTGTGTCAGCGCAATGATGAGCAGGTTGCGCCAGCGCATCAGCAGCAGCCATGCTTTCCACTTGCTTTCCGTAGGATTCTTTTCGGGCATGTAGTTCCGGAATCTGTATTAAAGGCATTACACTGGAGCAGAAAATCCAGGTATGGGTTTGTTCTGTTGAGTTAGGATTCAGGCAGGGCGGCCCCAAAGCTCTGGCGCTGTACGCCATTGTGCAAGCAGCTCCTTTTCGGATTCGCTGATGAGCTTTTGGGCCAGCGCTACGTCCATCAGTGCCGGGTAATCGGAGATGGTGTGGAGCGGAATCTGAGCGGCCTCGAAAGCTTGGGCGGCGGCTGGAAATGAATAGGTGAACAACGCACACATGCCAACTACTTCGCCTCCGGCAGCCCGGATGGCTTCGGCTGCCTGCAAGCTGCTTTTACCGGTGCTTACCAGGTCTTCAACGACCACCACTTTTTGTCCGGGTTTCATCTCACCTTCAATCTGGTTGCCCATGCCATGTTCCTTAGGTTTTGAACGCACATAGATGAACGGCAGCTTCAGCAGGTCCGCAGCCATAATACCATGAGCGATTCCTGCGGTGGCCACACCGGCTATCACTTCAGCATCCGGGTAATGATGCAACACCATATTGGCCAGTTCGCTTTTTACAAAGTCGCGCAGGTAAGGGTGGGAGAGCACCTTCCGGTTGTCGCAATACACGGGCGAGAGCCAGCCGGATGCCCATTGGAACGGTTTGTTGGCGTTTATCTGCAGGGCTTTAATTTGCAGCAGTCGGGCGGCAAAATCTTGAGAAGTATTCATACAAGCCGCCAAACCTACGGTAAAGCCTGTGGCTTTGCCAAACCTGCGCCTATGATGCCTTTCAGCCAGAAAATATATTGCTGCGATAAACCGCTTATCCTGACCCATGATGCCAATGAGTATGTTGCAAAGCATCCTTCGGCGGCTGGCTACCTGACACTGACGGGGGCTTTTACGCGAAATTTTCGCCTGGCTTTTGAGCACCTGACGCGACCCCGCACTACGGGTGCCATCATAGAAGACACCTCATCGCAGGCCTTACAGGATGCCTTGTATGAATGCTGCCAGCCTATTGAGGCGGCCGGTGGTGTGGTGGAAAATGAACGAGGAGACGTGCTGATGATATACCGGCGCGGGCGTTGGGATTTGCCTAAAGGCAAACGGGATGAGGGGGAAAGCATTGAGGCTTGTGCCCTACGGGAAGTGCAGGAAGAAACAGGCCTCTTGCAACTGAGCCTCGGTGAAAAAATAGGGGTGACCCATCATATTTACGCCCAAGGCCTGGTACGCTTAGTGAAGACTACTTATTGGTTCCGTATGAACGGGCAGTTTGCAGAAACACCGATTCCGCAGGCGGAGGAAAATATTCAGGAGGCACGCTGGGTGAGCCTGCGTGAACTTGGGCCTATTGCATTCAAGAGCTATTGCGCCATCCGGGAAGTGTTGTTTCAGGCGGGGATACGCTGGTGACCGGAGAAGCTCTGTTTGCTCCAGAGGGCTGGTTGCCTCCGTTCCCGGGGCCTTCCGTTAAAGGCTGTATCGCTAAATAGGGCTGAACGCAGCGTTTTTTTTAAACAAACTCAGGACAGGCTGCATCAGATGCTTTACAGGATTCCAGATGCTGAAAAATAAGTTCAACTATCAGAGTAGATTCCTTCACCAAGGGCGATAATCGGGCCGCGGACAGAAGGCTGCCCGACTACCTTTGCCGCCATGCAAATTTTAGACGGTGCCGGTGTGTCGGAGCAAATCTTGCAAGGCATCCGGGTGGAGACTGCGGGCCTACTCCAACAAGGCAACAGAGCCCCTCATCTCGCCGCCATTTTGGTTGGGGATAATCCAGCCTCGCAAGTATATGTCGGTTCAAAAGTGCGCACCTGCGAAAGCCTGGGATTTAGTTCTACACTGCTTCGCCTGCCGGCAGATGTCCCGGAAGAGAAATTGCTGGAAGCGGTGCGGGGCCTGAATGAAGATGCGCGTGTGGATGGTATCCTGGTGCAGCTTCCGTTGCCAAAGCATATTTCGGAGGCGGTCATAATTCATGCGATAGACCCCCGCAAGGATGTGGATGGCTTTCATCCCGTCTCGCAGGGGAAAATGTTGCTGAGCGAGCCTACGTTTCTGCCGGCAACGCCCTACGGCATCCTGTTGCTGTTACAGCATTACGGTATCAGCCCTGCGGGAATGCATGCGGTGGTGATAGGCCGCAGCCATATTGTGGGCACTCCGATGAGTGTGCTGCTGAGCCGCAATGCAGCATCTGGAAATGCTACGGTGACGCTGACACACAGCCGCACCAAAGACCTAAAGGCCTTGTGCCTGCAGGCCGACCTGATAGTGGCGGCTATCGGCCAGCCTCGCTTTTTAAAAGAGGACATGGTGCGCGAAGGTGCCATAGTGATTGATGTAGGCATCAACCGGATCCCGGATGCGACCCGCAAGAGTGGTAGCCGCTTAGTGGGCGATGTGGACTTTGACTCTGTTGCTCCTAAATGCTCCTGGATTACACCGGTGCCCAAAGGCGTTGGGCCCATGACCATCTGTGGCCTGATGAAAAACACCCTGCAGGCCTGGAAACAGGCACAGTCAAAACCAGAATAATCGTTTTAAAAAAATTCCCTTGAACCTGCCGGCTCTTCCTCCCGATATGCTGCAGCACCGCTACCCGGTGATGGAGCATTTCTACACCCTTCAGGGCGAAGGAATGTATAGCGGTCAGGCGGCCTACTTCATCCGGCTGGGCGGCTGCGATGTTGGCTGTGTGTGGTGCGATGTGAAAGAGAGCTGGGATGCCGCTGCGCACCCACAACTCAGCGTGGCAGCATTGGTGCAGGCAGCAGCAGCTCAGCCAGCGCGAATTGTGGTAATCACCGGTGGCGAGCCGGCTCTGTATGACCTGACCGCGTTGATTGCGGCGCTGCGTTCTGCCGGCTTCCGCACCCATATCGAGACCTCGGGAAGCTCGCCCCTGGTGGGCAGCCCGGACTTCATCACCCTATCGCCCAAAAAGTTTAAAGCTCCGCTTCCCGAAGTGCTGGGACAGGCCGATGAACTGAAAGTAGTCGTCTTCCACAAGAGCGATTTTGACTGGGCAGAGCAGCATGCCCTGCATGTACGAGAAGACTGTTGCCTGTTGCTACAACCAGAGTGGAGTAAACGGGTGCAGATGACCCCGATGGTTGTCGAATACATACAAGCGCATCCTCAGTGGCGGCTGTCGCTGCAGAGCCATAAATACATCGGTGTGCCGTAGTACCTTTTTTCAAAACAATTTTCTGCGGTAGGCAAGAAGCCCCAAATTTTCAATCGAAATAACCACATGACCTGGCTCCAATCCATCATCATCGCCATCGTTGAAGGCATCACCGAGTTCCTGCCCATCTCATCTACCGGTCACATGATTCTGAGCTCGGCCATCATGGGCATCGCTCACGATGAGTTTGTAAAACTCTATGAAGTATGCATCCAACTGGGCGCCATCCTGAGCGTGGTGGTGCTTTACTGGCGTAGGTTTTTCGACTTCAGCAAGCTGCGTTTTTATGTGAAGCTGATTGTGGCGTTTATTCCTTCGGCCATTTTCGGCGTGCTGTTTTCGAGTAAAATTGACGCGCTACTGGAAAGTCCGACAACGGTGGCCATCGCCTTTATTGCGGGCGGTATTGTGCTGCTTTTTATTGATCGGGTTTTTTCGCAGCATCAGGTGGAAGATATGGAGGCGGTGAAGTATCCCCGCGCCTTCTTCATTGGTTGTTTTCAGGTGCTGGCTATGATTCCCGGAGTGTCGCGCAGTGCAGCCACTATTATTGGCGGGATGCAACAAAAGCTTAGTAGAAAGCTGGCTGCGGAGTTCTCCTTCTTTCTGGCCGTGCCTACCATGATAGCTGCTACCGTGAAAAAACTCTGGGATTTTAAAGAAGCCGGATTTTCGTTTCAACCGGGCCAGTTGCCGATGTTGTTCATAGGCAATCTGGTTGCTTTTCTGGTTGCGCTGCTGGCTATCCGCAGCTTTATTCGCTTCCTGCAACGCCATGATTTCCGCGTGTTTGGTGTGTATCGCATCTTGGCGGGAGCCGTAATTCTGGTGCTCATCTGGAAGGGCATCATTCACTAATGTGAGGCTTTTTTAGTCGGCATTTGAGCATTGCCCGGCATCCGTTGCGTCGCACCTTTCAACCCTATTTCGCTGTTCGGCATTTCCCGGAAAAGGGGATATGCCCGGATGCCCAATGCAAAGCTTCATAGGAGCTGTTGCCCTCCATGTGCATTCTGAATTTTATTTCAGCACAAACTGTCACAAAGCATGATCAGGACTCCGAAGCCTGGGGGAAAAAATTGAAGGCATAAAAAAAGCTGTCTTTTAGAGACAGCTCTTTTCGTTCTGTTTGTGCCGTTGCTACCAGGAGGTAGTCAGGCCCAGCCTCAGCCCGCTGAAGGCAGGTTCGTAGCGGCAGACACCCCCGGTGCAGTTGATGCCATCGGGTTGTTTGACGTAGCTAAAGGTGAAGCGGTGCGGCCCTTTCGTGTAGGAGATGAAGGCATTGTAATAATGCGGAGAGGTTTTGAGGCCAGAGAGGTTGTTCGGGTTCAGGTCGGTGATGTACATGTCTGAAACGGAGAAGCTCCAAGTAGGAGCAATGTTGAACTCAATCAGTGCAAAGGCCCAGGAGCCATAGTCTTGTTTGTTGTCCATGTATTCAGCTTCAAAGCGCAGGCTCTTCTTGTCTGAAAGGCGATAGGTGACATCGGCGAAGCCTGTAGTGGCGATCACCATGGGGCGGCCCGGGCGGATTTGATAGAGTTCCTGGTTGTAGTTCATGTATTGAATGCCGCCAGTTAAGGTCCATTTGTCAATTCCCCGATATTCTACATCGGCGTAGGCCTCGCGGTAGAGTGCTACATCTTCAAGCGTGTTGATGTGGGTGTAGTTGAGGGTAAAGTCTAGATTGTCATTTGGAGAAAGCAACACGTCAATGCCACCGGCCATTTCCGAGAGGTCCTGAGAGGCGGGAGAGTAGCGGGAGATAAGCCGTTGGGGGCGGATACGAGCCACTAAAGGTTGCCAGTTCATCATCCCATGAAAGAGGGTTTCGTTGGGCGAGGTGCGCATCACAAAGTTTTCGGTTCGCTTGCCGGTCAGGTTGATGGCGATGCCTTTGCGGGCATAGCCCAGGGTAGTGTATTGGGCATTGCCGTCTTTGTCGGCCAGCATACCCGAAGTGTTGTCAATAACGATGGCTTCGTGGGTTTTGTAAGCCCCTTCCAGATACCAGCTAAAATCGCCCACAGTCAGGGTGTTGTAGCCTGTGAAGGCGTACATGTTGTATTGCGGGTCGAAGCGGGTGCTCAGCGGTTGCGCGTCAATATTGGCGACAATCTGGCTCATAGATGCATCGTCCAAAGTGCGGTTGAGCACGCCAACACCTGGAACGATATGGACTTTGCTGCCGAGGTCGAAGTCGCCTTCTGCATTGAAGCCTTTGATGATGGGCTGATAGCGTTCATTGAGCTTGTCGGCAGTTATTTCCTTTTGCTGCCCGGTGAAGGCTTTGAGGGTGATGTTCGGAGCGATTTGGTAGCGTATGTGTACCCCTTCGAGGGCATTATCTATCAGTAGCCCGCGGTCTTCGTAGGCACGGAACAGCAGGCCCGAGCCTATTTGGTCGTAGATATAACCGCCGGTAATGGTGAGGTCGCCAATTTGTTTGTTTACGCTCCAGGCACCGATGCCGTAGGAGGTAAAGGCTTTCTGAGGGTCGTAGAGATTGGAATTGTTGAAGGCATCTATACGCAGGAAAGCAGTGAAGCCTTTATAGCTAAGCCGGTTGGTGAGCCAAGCTTCGCCGCCACTCAGGGAATGTTTGTAAAGGGGGTTGGTGTTGGAAGCGCCTGTATCATTCCCAACAAGGGAAGCATCATACTGATAGAAATTGTAGTTGGCCTGAAAGTCGCCGGAGAGCCGGGCTTCTTGTGCGTAAGCCGCGGCACTCACGCAACAAAGCAAAAGCGGGAGGAGCAGTTTTTTCATGAAAAAATAGTTGGTAAGCGGAATAGTCCGAATTTCGAAGCGAAGGTTTTTGGCACCATATTTGGCCTTCGAAAAATCGCACGCAAACTTACAGCATGAACATTCTGAACAAGGCGCTCACCATTTTAGTCGCCGCCTCCCTTCCTGCATTTGCCGCATCCGCCCAGGATGCCCTGCCCAGCACTCCGGTTAAGGATGTTTCCACCGGCAAAAAGGTAGCCTTCAATGAAACGATCAGCCCGGGGAAAGTTACCCTGGTCAGCTTCTGGGCTACCTGGTGCGTCCCTTGCAAAAAAGAAATCAAGAACATCCGCGAACGCCTGCCTCAGTGGCATAAGGAAGCTGATTTCAACTACATGACGGTCTCTATTGACGAGAGCCGTGCAGAAGGCCTGGTACGCTCTTACGCGAAAGCTCAAGGTTGGGATTTCCCTTATTACATTGACCCAAACAAGGATCTAAGCCGCTCTCTGAACTTTCAAAATGTGCCTTTCACCATCATTGTAGATAAGAGTGGCAAGGTGGCTTACATGCATGCCGGATACGAAGAAGGCGGCGAGATAGATGTGTTTGCCAAGGTGAAAGAATTAGCCTCGAAATAGTCCTTTTGCTCAGCTTCCTGATGCCGTTGCCTGCAAAGTCAACGGCTTTTTTTTGCCCTGAAACGGAGTAAAAAAAACAACCCAGAGGGTTGCCTTTTCCAAAAAAAATTTCCCAACGAATCTATTCAATGGTGGCATTAATACCGCGATCTATCAATGCTTCTGCCTGTGGCCGAAGGGTGTCGAAATTTCCTTCTTTGACAGCATACTTGCCATTGTTGTGAATAATGAGTGCGCATTGCTCTGCCTGAACATGCGTATGAGCGCATATTTCAATTAAGGAATCAATAACCCAGTCAAAAGTGTTTACCTCGTCATTCCACACGACAATTTTGTGTGAAGACCTGATAATAACCTGCGAGGACTCCTGCCATCGCGGTGCGGCAAAGGAATAAAGCGTATTCATAGTAATAGTGGTATAGGACTGCAAAAATAACAATCAGACAACGTAATGCAAGCAGCCAGCTATGTTTGCTACCTGTTTTTCAATTAAACATGTTTTTACGAAAGAGTATGGAGGCCCTGGGGCGCCGAATGCCCGAAGAGGTCATACAAGCACCTGCACACCCCTGGCTGCTGATTTTGGACGATGTCCGTTCCATGCATAATGTAGGAGCAGCCTTTCGTACAGCGGATGCCTTTGGGATTTCCGGAATGTATCTCTGTGGTTTTACACCTACTCCTCCGCACCGTGACATCCGAAAAACCGCGCTGGGTGCCGAAGAATCGGTGGCGTGGCTGCACTTTACTCATGTGGAGGATGCCCTGACAAAGGCGAATCAGGAAGGGTATCGAATCGTAGCGATTGAGCAGGCTCAGCCCAGTACACTGCTCTCTGAGTGGTCTGGCTTTAGGGATGAAAAACTGGCTTTGATATTTGGCAATGAAGTGTCCGGTGTGAGCGATGCCGCTTTGGCTGCTGCGGCGCAATGCATCGAAATTCCCCAATGGGGAGCCAAGCATTCACTCAATATTTCCGTAAGTATTGGCGTAGTGCTGTGGGAGTTAGCGCGCAACATGAAAGGTCGTTAAAGCTTGATTTTAGCCGGTACAGTTTGTATCCGAATAGCCTGAATGAATGCCTCTAGCTGGTCCAATTCTACGTGGTCCATGACCACTATTTTGTACCAGTTGGCATCTCCATGATGCGTGTCGGGTACTAAGCCAAATTTTTTTGCCAACTCTGTGTTCAATTGCCGGGCATTGAGGGTGATGATGTTCATCCGTGGATGCCGATAGTAGCGAATTCCCAAGGTATCTAATTGCTCGCAGCACCAGGATGTCCGATACAAGAGCTTGTTTATTTTCTCCAGATAGCCAAAAGGGCCGTAGGTCATCAGAATCATCCAGACTGCAATGGCATTGGCTCCGGAACGGCTCCCGCTGAGGGTGATGTCCATTCCATTCACATATTGTGCTTCTTCCGTATAGACGTGCTGCATCAGGCCCTTGCGCACCAGGAATACACCTGTCCCATATGGCGCCTGCAGCATTTTATGCGCATCCAGGGTCACGGAACTGACGCAGGGATTGCGGAAGTCAAGCTTGTTTTCAGGACAGGAAACCGGGTAAATAAACCCGCCGAAAGCGCCATCCACGTGCATCCGGAAAGGCACATCAAACTCGGCAAAGACTTGGCAAATCAGTTCCGGATTGTCCACACTGCCAAACATGGTCGTGGCCATATTCGCAAACACAATGAAGTAGCGGATGCCTTCTTGTTGCGCCTGCTGCACCAGCTCACGAAGGGCCTCTGCCTGTATCTCCCGGCTATCTTCATTCACGGGCACGCGCAGCCAGCGGAGGTGCAGCAGATTTGCCGCCTTAGCCACCGAATAATGTGTGTCGGCAGAGGATATCAGTGCTATTTGGTCATGTCGGGCGTCGTGTTCGTGCATAAACAGGTTCCGATACATCCAGGCTGCCTGAATATTGGCTTCCGTGCCGCCGCCGGCTACATAACCATCGCATGAATCCAGGGATGCCTTCAACAAATCTTCACTGAGGATGCTGATTACCTCACGCTCCAGCGCTTGCGTGCCAGCAAAAAAAGGTTCTGAATCGCCCATCGTGTGGCAGCCGATGTGGTTGGGATTTTGCACATAACTGCGCAGCAGGGGCGCGTCTTTCAGGAAGCTGGCCCCTTCATAAAATACCTTGCTGTCGAGCCGGGATGCCGGGATTCCGAGGCAAAGATTTTTTTCAAAATCAATGTTCGCTTCCAAGGCTTCGGTGATGCGCCGGTCTTGTTCCCCTGCGCTGAGTTTTTTCCAGTGTTTCATACAAAAGCCTGCCTTCGGTTAGTGAGCACCGGCAAAATTATTGGGACTTGCCGCCCCTGCATAGATGAAAGTCATCACTGACTATGATGTTTAAGGTGTCGGGCGATTCCGATTTACTTTGAAAATATCCGGTAGATGCAGGTTCGTGATTGATTTTTTGGGTCGGCTGGATTTCACTACCCGGCATCCGTTGCGTCGCACGCTTCGGCAGGATTTCGCTGTTCGGCATTGCCCGGAAGACGCGGCTTGAGGCTCTGATTTACATGCCCCGTGAAAAGCTATATAGGAGCACTGGCCCCTCAGTGTGGACGCAACGGATGCTGCATCGGGCTGCAAAAGCCGGCTAAAAAATCGTCAGAAACTTGCACCGGAAAAATGAAAGAAGCCGCTTCAGAATTGAGGCGGCTTCAGTTATGGATTGTTACCGGATGGCTTAGGCGCTCACCTTGCCCTTGGCCTTGGCAACAACTTCTTCTTCGATGTTGCGCGGTGCGGGCGCGTAGTGGCTGAACTCCATGGTGGAGGTTGCGCGGCCAGAAGACAGCGAACGCAGTTGGGTTACGTAGCCGAACATTTCGCTCAGGGGCACCTTGGCCTTAATCACCTGCAGGTTGTTGCGGCTGTCCATGCCTTCCAGCATCGCGCGGCGGCGGTTCAGGTCGCCGGTTACGTCGCCCATGTACTGGTCAGGCGTAACGACTTCCACCTTCATGATAGGCTCCAGGATGATGGGCTTAGCCTTGCGACCGGCTTCGCGGAAGCCGCTTTTGGCGCAGAGTTCGAAGGACATTGAGTCCGAGTCCACCTGGTGGAAAGAGCCGTCAAAGATGCGCACCTTCATGTTTTCGACTGGGAAGCCGGCGAGCACGCCTGTGGTCATAGACGCTTCGAAGCCTTTCTGGATGGCAGGCAAAAATTCCTTAGGGATAGAGCCGCCGAAGATGTCGTTGATGAATTGATAGTTGCCCTTGCCTTCCTTGAGGAATTCTTCGTCGGCAGGGCCGATTTCGAACTGGATGTCGGCGAACTTACCACGACCACCGGTCTGCTTCTTGAACACTTCGCGGTGCTCAATTTTGGCGGTGAAGGCCTCCTTGTATGCCACCTGAGGAGCGCCCTGGTTGATTTCCACCTTGAACTCGCGACGCATACGGTCCACGATGATTTCGAGGTGTAGTTCTCCCATACCACGAAGGATGGTTTGGCCGGTATCCTCATCGGTGTTGACGCGCAAGGTGGGGTCTTCTTCAACCAGCTTGGCAATGGCCATACCCATCTTGTCCACGTCGGCCTGAGTCTTCGGCTCAATGGCGATGGCGATAACCGGCTCGGGGATGAACATATTTTCCAGCGCGATCGGGTGTTTTTCGTCGCAGAGGGAGTCTCCGGTTTTGATGTCTTTAAAACCCACGGCAGCGCCGATGTCACCGGCTTCGATGAAGTCAATGGGGTTTTGTTTGTTGGCAAACATCTTCATGATCCGGCTGATACGCTCGTTTTTACCGCTGCGGACATTTAGCACATAACTGCCGGCGTCGAGGTGGCCGGAGTAAACCCGGAAGAAGGCGAGACGGCCCACGAAGGGGTCGGTCATGATTTTGAAGGCCAGTGCTGCGAAAGGCTCCTTAGGGTCTGGGTGGCGGATGATTTCATCGCCGGAATCCGGGTCGGTACCCTTGATGGCTTCGATGTCAACCGGAGCAGGCAGGTAGCGGCAAACGGCATCCAGAGCGGTTTGTACGCCCTTATTCTTAAACGAAGAACCGCACATCATAGGCACGATGGACAGGTCAATGCAGGCCTTGCGGATGGCTTCGTGTACTTCGTCTTCAGTAATGGTGTTTGGGTCGTCGAAGAACTTTTCGAGCAGGTGCTCGTCGTATTCTGCTACGGCCTCGATGAGGTTTTGGCGCCATTCGTTCACCTCGTCAATCATGTCTTCCGGCACAGGAATCTCGTCGAAGGTCATGCCTTCTGTTTCTACGTGCCACACGATGCCCTTCATCTTGATGAGGTCAACCACGCCAGTGAAATTGTCTTCAGCGCCGATAGGCAATTGCAGGGGTACGGCCTTTGCGCCGAGCATGTCTTTCACCTGTTGCACCACCATCAGGAAGTCGGCGCCGATACGGTCCATTTTATTAACGAAGCCGATACGGGGAACGCGGTAGCGGTTAGCCTGGCGCCAAACAGTTTCGCTCTGAGGCTCTACGCCGTCCACGGCAGAGAACAGGGCGATCAGGCCGTCGAGCACACGCATAGAGCGCTCCACTTCTACGGTGAAGTCCACGTGGCCCGGGGTGTCAATGATATTGAAAGAATACTCCTTAGTGGAGCCTTTGATGGCTTGGCCTTTATCGGTAGGGAAATTCCACTTACAGCTTACGGCTGCAGAGGTGATGGTGATACCGCGCTCTTTTTCCTGCTCCATCCAGTCGGTGGTAGCTGCGCCTTCGTGTACTTCGCCGATGCGGTGAATCATGCCGGTGTAGCGCAAGATGCGCTCTGTTGTAGTCGTCTTTCCAGCGTCAATGTGGGCCGCAATGCCGAAGTTGCGCTGATAGCGGAGGTCTGCCATTTGTATTTGGTTATTAGAATCTTTTTCCTAAAAAAGTTCGCAAAGGTAATGAGCTTGTGTCAAGAGAGCAGAGTCTGAATGTGGAATTCTTGCTAAGTATGCCCGTCTTTCGTTGCCTACCCTGCAATTAGCCAGCTGGTGTTGCCCGCTGATTTGTCTGATGCTTCAGTCTTAATCAAGAAACTTTTCTGAAGCTTTAGTCCGGAGCAGGTAATTCGAACAAGCTAATGCCCGGCACTTTCGGCCTGTTGTTTCCGCCTGCGGTAAAATCGAATACTGCAAGCCTTTGAATGAAAGCTACCCCCTCAAAAGCAAGTACCTTGCGCCCTCTAAAATGAACACGGTTATCGTCACCCTGCTTGAGATACTCAAGTACACAGTACCCGCCGCAGTGATGTTGGGTATTACCTATCTCATCGTTCAGAAATTTTTAGTGTCCGAGTTGCAACGCAAGCAGATTGCCCTGCTCCGCGAAAGTCAGAATGTGACCATCCCGTTGCGTCTGCAAGCCTACGAGCGGCTCACGCTGTTTACCGAGCGGATCCAAAGCCGGCAAATCATGCCTCGTGTTTATGTGACCGGCATGACGGTAGGCGAACTACGCCAGGCCCTGGTGCTGACCATCAACGCTGAATGGGAGCACAACCTGACCCAGCAGATATACGTCTCCCGCCAGATTTGGGAGACAGTGCGACACATGAAAGAGCAAGAACTGGCGCTCATTCACGGGGTAGCAGCCAAGCTGGATGCGAATGCACCCGCCAAAGAATTGCAGATGAAGCTGGCTGAATATCTAAGCAAGCAGGAAGGAGATACGCCAGGTTCCATAGCGCTGGCCATCATTGCAGAGGAAGCCAAAAAGGTACTTTCCTTTGGCGCTACTCAATAGGCTCTGAGGCCTGAATTCTGGCTGATTATTGCAGCCCTTGCTTTTTTACGCCGCAATTTTTCTAACCAAAACTCAGTTTGCGATATATGTCGCTGCATACAGATTCGGGAATTGACATTCAGACGCTCTACACCGAAGCGCCGCTCATGAACGAACGGCCGGGTGAAGCTCCTTTCACACGGGGTGTTCATGCCCAGATGTACCGTAGCCGCCTTTGGACCATGCGCCAGTATGCCGGTTTTTCCACCGCAGAAGAGAGCAACCAGCGCTACCATTACCTCCTCGCGCAAGGCGTCACCGGCCTGTCCGTTGCCTTTGACTTGCCCACGCAAATCGGCTACGACAGCGACCATCCCATGGCCGAAGGTGAAGTAGGCAAGGTGGGTGTTGCCATTGACTCCTTAGAAGATATGGAGCGGCTCTTTGCCGGTATTAGCCTCGAAGATGTGTCCACCTCAATGACCATCAATGCTACCGGATTTATTCTCCTGGCTTTCTATATCGCGCTCGCCAAAAAGCAAGGTGCTGACCTGAAGAAGCTTTCAGGTACCATCCAAAATGACATCCTGAAAGAATACGCTGCTCGCGGCACCTACATCTATCCGCCAGGTCCCAGCATGCGCATTATTACAGACATTTTCGCCTATTGCGCCCTCGAAGTACCCCGATGGAATACTATCTCCATCTCGGGCTATCATATCCGTGAGGCAGGCGCCACTGCCGTTCAGGAACTGGCATTCACCCTGGCTAACGGGAAGGCATACCTACAGGCCGCTCTCGCTGCCGGACTCGACATCAATGTCTTTGCCCAGCGCCTTTCCTTCTTCTTCAATGCCCACAACAACCTCTTTGAAGAAGTAGCCAAGTTCCGTGCAGCCCGCCGCATGTGGGCAGGCATCACCACGGCTCTGGGAGCCACTGACCCTCGTGCGCAGATGCTCCGTTTCCACACCCAGACCGGAGGCTCCACACTTACCGCTCAGCAGCCGCACAACAATGTGGTGCGCGTGACCATACAGGCATTGGCCGCAGTGCTGGGCGGCACCCAAAGCCTGCATACCAACGGCTTTGATGAAGCCCTTTCGCTCCCTACCGAATCCGCTGCTACACTGGCTTTGCGTACCCAGCAAATCATTGCACATGAAAGTGGCATCACCGCAACTGTTGACCCTTTAGGCGGCTCCTTTTTTGTGGAAACACTGACCTCGGAAATGGAAGCAGCCGCCACAGAGCTCATTCAACGCATTGATGCCATGGGTGGCGCTGTACAGGCGATCGAAGCCGGATTTATTCAGGAGGAAATTGCCCGCAGCGCCTATGCCTACAACTGCGCCATCGAAGACGGTAGCAAGACCATTATCGGCGTCAACCAATTCACTTCCGACGAGGTTTCAGACACCCCGATTCTGAAGATAGATGACAGCATCCGCAACCTGCAGGCACAACGCCTGGCAGAGCTTCGTGCGCGGCGGGATGCAGCAAAAGCAAGTGCCTGCCTGGCCACTATCCGCGCCGCAGCACAGCAGGGCAACAACCTGATGCCGGTCGTTATTGAAGCCGTAGAAGCGCAATGCACACTGGGCGAAATCTCAGACGAGCTGCGCCAGATCTGGGGCGAATACAAGGGATGAGCCTGTGCACATTGCAGAGGCAATTTGGTTTTTATTCTTTTTGTCTGAGGCAACGGAAGCTGTATCAGGGTGCTGCAACCTGCTCCCAAAATCAAGTTTCAAACCACTTTGGGTGTCCGATAAAACAAGTCTTTGCTAAGCCTTATTCTTAGGAGAGCTACTCTTCCGGCTGGCCGGTTTCTTGGTTGCTGTGGCCTTTTTGGGGCTGGGAGTTTTTGAAGCCTTTGTGCTCTTACTGGCTCCTTTGGAAGCTTTGGATGTGGCTTTTTTTCGGGCTGGCTTTGGTGAAAAGGCATCTGGATTCTGGGCCAGAATCATCTTCTTTACGGTGTCGAGGGAGATGTCCTTGAAATCTTCCGGAGTCCATTTTTCACCATCTTCTTTGCGGGGCAGCTTGATCATTTCCTTACCCAAACGGATGAAGGGCCCCCAGCGACCTTGTTCGATGGCGATGTTTTCTCCCGGCCATTCGCGGATGAAACGGGCGGCTTCCTTAGCCAGCTTGGCGCTGATTAATTCTTCGATGTTGGATTGGGAGAGCTGTTCGAAATTGTATTTGCCGGGCACATTCACGTATAGTTCGCCCCACTTGATGAAGGGGCCGAAGCGTCCTTTGCCTTTGGTGACGGGAACACCTTCATATAGGCCAATAGGGGCATCTGCGGCTTGTTTCTGACGGATGATGCTGATAGCACGTTCCATGTCCACACTGAGCGGGTCTTCGCCGCGCGGGATGGAAATGTATTGTTCGCCCCACTTCACATAAGGCCCGAAACGCCCGGCACCGATGATGACTTCCTTTCCCTGGTGTTCGCCTAATTGCAGGGGCAGCTTGAATAAATCGAGGGCTTCTTCCAGGCTGATGGTGGCAATGCTTTGCCCGGATTTTAGGGTGGCATATCGGGGCTTTTCGTCGCCTTCCTGTGTGCCGATTTGCACCATAGGGCCGAAGCGGCCAAGCCTGGCGGATACAGGCTTCCTGCTGTCCGGGTCGGTGCCCAGGATACGTTCACCTGTGCTGCGGCCTGCATGTTCCATAGTAGCATTTACTTGCTCATGGAAAGGGCCATAAAAGCGTTTCAGCATCTGGCTCCATTCCTCACGGCCACTGGCAATCTCATCGAATTCTTCTTCGATTTTGGCCGTGAAATGATAGTCCATGATGCGCTGGAAATGCTCGCTCAGGAAGTCGGTGACTACAGCGCCAAGGTCTGTTGGAAAGAGTTTGCCGCGTTCGTTGCCCACCATCTCTGATTCTTTATGGTGGCTGATTTTTCCGTCTTTGAGCACCAGCAGGGTGTAGGCTCTTTTGGTTCCTTCCTGGTCGCGGCGTTCAACATAACCGCGTTGCTGGATGGTGGATATAGTGGGGGCGTAAGTAGAGGGGCGGCCAATGCCCAGTTCTTCCATTTTTTTGACTAAAGAGGCTTCTGTGAACCGTGGCTGCGGGCGGGTGAATTTTTGTGTGGCCTTCATTTCCACAAAGCCAGGCACCTGGCCCACAATGAGTGGGGGCAGCATGCCGCTGTTCCCATCTTCTGATTCTTTTGTACTGCCATCGCCGTCAATATTATCTTCTTCGTCGCGCCCTTCGGAATATACTTTCAGGAAGCCATCAAAGCGAAGTACTTCGCCGGTGGCGGTAAGTGGCTGCGGCTGGGAGGACACCTCAATCTTTGCAATTGTGCGTTCGATTTGCGCATCGGCCATTTGGCTGGCCATGGTGCGTTTCCAAATGAGTTCATACAAGCGTTGACCGTCCGTGTCCGGGATATGCTGAAGCCGAAGCTCGGTAGGCCGGATGGCTTCGTGCGCTTCCTGGGCC
Source organism: Bacteroidota bacterium (assembly GCA_018267625.1). Classification (GTDB taxonomy): domain Bacteria; phylum Bacteroidota; class Bacteroidia; order Chitinophagales; family Chitinophagaceae; genus UBA1952. The sequence goes on along the minus strand of JAFDYC010000057.1, from coordinate 65,678 downwards.
GATTCGTTTTTGGTTTGAAAGCGACGTTTCTGGTGATAATTGGGGCCATAAAGGTTGGTGACTGCATCTTCAGTCGCTGCAAGTGCCGTTTCCGATAGGTTCACGGAATCGGTACGCATATAGGTAATATGGCCGTTTTCGTAAAGTCGCTGTGCTACGTTCATGGTGCGGGATACGGAATACCCCAGCTTACGGCTGGCTTCTTGTTGCAGCGTAGAGGTTGTGAACGGAGGCGCAGGAGTGCGTTTGGCTGGTTTTTTCTGGACATCGCTTACCCGGTACTGGGCGCCGATGCAGGCTTGCAGGTATTGGTTGGCTTCCGGCTCGCCTGCTATTTTTTCAGGTCCTTCTGCCCGGAAAATAACAGGCTTCCCCTGAGCATCCGGAGCGGTAAAAAAGGCTTCTACTTTGAACGAACTGTGGGGCACAAAGCTGATGATGCTGCGTTCGCGCTCCACAATCAGCCGTACGGCGACACTCTGCACCCTGCCGGCAGAAAGATTGCCTCCGGCGCTCATCTTCCGCCAAAGCACCGGGGATAGTTCAAAGCCCACAATCCGGTCTAATATGCGCCTTGCCTGTTGGGCATTCACCAAGTCCATATTCACAGTACGAGGATTCTCGACGGCCTTACGGATAGCCGGTTTAGTGATTTCATGAAAGACAATCCGCTTGGTGTTGGCGGGTTGTAGTTTCAAGACCTCACACAGGTGCCAGGAGATTGCTTCCCCTTCCCGGTCTTCATCGGTAGCGAGCCATACTTCCGAACTTTTCTTTGCCAGGCTTCTCAATTCGCTGACCACTCGCTCTTTGTCTTCTGAGATAATGTAATTGGGCTGAAAGTCGTTCGCAATATCAATGCCCATATCCTCCTTGGCTAAGTCGCGGATATGCCCGAAGCAGGACTTGACCTGAAAATCGGGGCCGAGGATTTTTTCTATGGTTTTCGCCTTCGCAGGGGACTCTACAATCAACAGGTTTTTTGCCATTCGTTGTCTGAATATCTAACGGTTGCGCGGGTTGCGCGGAAGGTATGTGAAGCAAGATAAAAGGAGAAGTTCCTTCTTGCCGGGGGCAATGTTAGCTTTTTGTAGCGTTACGCAGCCGTCAAATCGGGAATCTTCACGAGATGAGCGATTAGTTGCCGGACACTTTGTGGATATTTTGTTTGCCGACTACACGGTTGCCGGGACGGGGGCAGTAGCCGAACGAAAAAAGCGGAACTGTAGATCCAAAGTCCATTTTTTTTAAAAAAATAAGGCTGCCTCAGTGGAGACAGCCTTATCTGGCATAGAAAGAAGCCTGATTAGCGAGTTACCGATACGCGCTTAGTCACTTGATTGCCGTTAGCTTCTACGGTGATGAGGTAGATGCCGTCAGCGAGGTTTTCAGTGCTGAAGCGGATGTTAGCATGTTGTTGAGCGGCCAGCTTACCCAGGTTTTGAGTAGCCAGAACCTGACCCATCATGTTGCTCAGCTTTGCTGTTACAATGGCTGCTTCCTTCATGTCAACCGGCAGGGAAACCTGATTGTTGGCAGGGTTGGGATAAGGGAGGCCAATGTTGGCGGTTTGGGAAATGTTTGCCACAGCACCTGGGTTAACATCTCCAATGGCAGCGCAAGTGGGGCAGCTAATCCTCCAGTCAACGTATGGGAACTGGTAGCTGGAAGCACCTGTACCGCCGCTCCAGGCCCAGTTGGGGTAGTAGAGCGAATCAGATACGGGGAACTGCGTGAACATACCGTTGTTATAGTTACCTGGAATGTAAGTCGGGAAGCCCGGAGTGGTACCAGAAGCCAGTTTCTCTACGAAAACTTGCGGGCGGAACATGCCGTACTTGAATGCTTCAGTGGGATTGATAGTGCTGCTGCGGAATACTGTATCGCCCGGGACGAAGGTGATATCGCCAGAGATGAAAGTGATAGAAGCAGCAGCCAGGTTACCGGCAGGTACACTCATGCCGGCAGCGATAGAAGCTACTACAAAGCCGGTGTCTGAGCTGGTCAGTAAGATGTCCTTGTAAGCTGCAACGGGGTTCGTCGTGTTGGGCTTCTTCATCATAATGTGACGAGCCGGATCATAATAAGCAAACACGCCGCGAACAGTATCCGTACCATAGCGGCTGTGCATGGTTGTGAAGTCTGTGAAGTAGTAAATCGGCAGGTTGGAGCCGGAAGCAGCACCGCCGTAAGTGTAGGCAATGCGGAGCGTGTCCACTACGCTGGCACGGCTATTCGGGCGGCCATATACACCATAGAAAGTGATAGAGTCCACCGTGTAATTATCCGTCTTAGAGGTGATCATGGTGCCGTTTGGCCAATCACCCGAGCCATTGTAGCCGGCCCAGAAGGGGTGAATGGAAGAACCGACAGAAGTCAGCTTAATGGTATCTGCTTCGTAACCGCCGGAACCGTCGCTGTAAATGCCCTTACCGTCGCCGGAGAACCACATATAGGGATAGAATACGTAGTTAGAGCCGGAAGCGAGGATAGAAGGATTAGCCTTAGCCAACTGATCCACATAGTTGTAGATGCGGGTCTTGCTGCCGGCAGCCTTGGGTTGGTCCATTGACTCACTGCGGGTTGCCCTGTATTGGCCCTCCACAGGCATAGGCATATTGGAGCCTGCGTCTTTCAGGTGCATTTGCACGACTGAGGGTTGTTGTTGTTGGGCATTTGCGCCCAGAGTAACTCCTAACGCACCGAGGAGTAGAAGGGAACGTTTCATCATAGCCTGATGTTTGAATTAGTGTTCGGTTTGTTTGTGGGTAAAAATAGCGATTATCCATTGGGGCTGACGGCAAAATTTCTGTGTTCGTTAGGAGGCTTGCGGAGAATTTTACTTTTCTCTCGGTTACCCGGCGGCCCGCGTTAATTTTGTGCTTTCTTGCTACTACATGCCTGTAAATTTTGACAATACCGAAATCGCTTTTCAATATCGTAGCGACAAAGAGCTTCGGCAAGCAGCTTTCCTGTTTTCTTCTATGGCTTCTCCGGCGCTGACCAAAATCGGAACGGCTCTTACCCGGTTTTCTATAAAAGCGGGGCTTCCGGTAAAAAGCCTGATTAAGAGCACGATATACCGTCAGTTCTGCGGAGGTGAGACACTGGATGAAGCCGCAGCTACCGCCCGACAGGTGGGCCCTTACGGTGTCAATATCATTCTGGATTACAGCGTAGAAGGCAAAGAAGGGGAGGCTGAATTCGACCATGCCGTCCAGGAAGTGAAAAAGGCAATTCGCAGTGCTGCAACTCAACGCCCCTATATGCCCTTTGTCAGTGTAAAGGTGACAGGCTATGCCCGCTTTGCCTTATTGGAGAAATGGCATTCCGGCAGCCCGCTCTCTGAAGCTGAAGAGGCTGAACGCCAACGGGTGCGTGACCGTATTGAAGCTATTTGCCAGGAAGCAGCCGCTCAGGATATTATGGTGCTTATTGACGCAGAAGAATCCTGGATTCAAAAGCCGGTAGATGAACTGGCAGATGCCGTAATGGCAAAGTATAATCGGGGAAAGGCTTTGGTGTTTAATACCTTCCAGCTCTATTGCCACGACCGGCTCGAGTTTCTGAAAACTTCTGCGGCTAAGGCTTTGGCCAACGGCTATTTCCTCGGCTCTAAAATGGTTCGGGGTGCTTATATGGAAAAAGAACGCGCCCGGGCCGCTGAAATGGGCTATCCTTCTCCCATTCAACCGGATAAAGCCGCCACCGACCGCGACTATGATGCTGCCGTGCGTTTCTGCCTGGAAAACCTGGACCATGTAGCCACGTTTATCGGCACCCACAATGAGCAAAGCTGTGCCTCTGCTGTCGCCTTGATGCAGGAACGAAAGATCCCTACCCAACATCCGCAAGTCTGGTTTTCCCAACTCTTCGGTATGAGCGACAATATCTCTTTCAACCTTGCCCATGAAGGCTTCCATATCGCCAAATACCTTCCCTATGGGCCGGTAAAAGATGTGGTGCCTTATCTCATGCGCCGTGCCGAAGAAAACACTTCTGTTGCCGGGCAGACAGGCCGCGAACTGGCCTTGATTCGTAAAGAGCTCAAGCGCAGAAAACACTGAGCGGCCTTTTCTTACTCCCTGACGGTGACAGCACAAAGCCTGCACTGCAATTTCTAGTCATGAAACACTTTTCAGCTACACTTGATGGATTGGCCAAGACCCTTAGCTTCATTGTGTTTGCCATCCTGATTATTCCCTTCGTCAGCATCCTTTCGCTCTATGGCAAGAGCCATAACCCGGCATTATTTATTGGTCCAGCGGTGGTGTTGCTGGCCATGTTCATCACCATGTTGTATCGGGTGAAAGGCTATGAACTGGATACAGAATCGCTCAATATCCTTCGAGCCGCCTCAGTAGTCAAATACCCACTCCACCGCATCCGCGCCATCAGAACCGTAACCACCAAAGAATTGGGCTTCGGCATCCGCACTTTCGGTAGTGGTGGCTTCTTTGGCTATCTCGGCAAGTTCTATTACCGCAACATCGGCCACGTGACCCTTTACGTCACCGACCGCTCCAAAATGCTGCTCATTACCCTCGACAATGACAAGAAATTCCTGATCAGCCCCGATGATACAGCAGCATTTATGGCGGCGTTTCAAGAACGAATGAAGCGTCACTAAAGAAGCCCGTCCCACATCGGAACAGGGACAGTTATTGCCACGCTCAGACCTTGGCCAGGGAGGCTTTCAGGTGGTCAATCACCTTTACTTCCATTGCATCCACGCCCCGCTCATCGGCCAGATACACCGAGAGCCAGTCGGTAAGGTGGATAAAGTAAAACAGCCGCTCCCAATAGCTTTCGCCCTTAGAGTACAGCTCAATCACATGGGGCGTGTATTTGCGGATGATTTTCTTATTGATTTCCATGCGGGTCTGAACGCGCTCAAAATCGTCTTCATTCCGAATCAGCAATACCGCCAGGTTATCATTTTTTTCGCACCAGCCCACCAATTCATTGTGGTTCATTTCCGGAATGGCACCATGCCAGGCCAGCATCTTACTGTTCTCATTGATCTGCTGGCGAATGCGGATGGCTAAGCCTTCAAAATTCTGCGCAGCATAAATAATCAGCCGCTTGTCTTTCAGTTTCGAAGCCAGGCTTTGGGCCTTCTTTTGAATCGCTTTTTCTTCTCGCTGCAACAGGGCAATAGAAGCTTGGATTTCCTGTACGAAACGCGTGCGTAATAGTCCGAAGTGCTTTAAGACAAACAGGATTTCAACTATAGAATAGCCCACACAAGAACGAGGGGGCATACCGCCGGGCAACAGGATACAATCCAGGTTTTTCCGCCGGGCCAGCTCGGCAATCTGCCCGCCTGAGGTGATACACACAATTTTAGCTTTCACCTTCAGAGCCTGTTTCATCGCGGCTATAGTCTCTTCCGTATTGCCGGAGTAGGAGCAGACAATCACTAAGCTCGCACTGCTCACAAAGGCCGGTAGGCCATAATCCTTATTGACAACAAAAGGTACTTTCAGCTTATCGGCTACATAGTTCTGTACAATGGAGCCGCCAATACCCGAACCTCCTAAACCGGTGAGCACAATATGAGCCGGAGCTTCAGGCCCGGTGATAAACGAATAGTTTTGACCGATTTCAAGCGCTTGTTCCAATTGGCCGCCAAAGGCAGCAATTAATTCTTTCATGCCGTGTTTTAACCAAGGGAAATAATGGGCAAACATAACGAAACAGGCAGGCTGGGCGAGCAGATAGCCGCTGAATATCTGGCTGCTAAAGGCTGGAACATTCTGCACCGCAACTGGCGTTCTGCCCACCGCGAGCTGGATCTTATTGCCCTGGATGAGCAGGAACTGGTCTTCATTGAAATCAAAACTCGCAGCGGCACGGCCTTTGGCTTCCCGGAGGAGGCAGTCTCGCCCCCCAAACAAGCACACCTCAGAGCCGCCGCCGAAGATTTTTTAGAGCAGAATCCTGAGTTTACCCAGGCCCGCTTCGATGTCGTCAGCATCCTCTTGCATGGGAATATCGTCCATGAAATCCTGCACTTGCGCGATGCCTTTTAAGCCCGCTCTCCTCAGCCCTTCTTAATTTGCAGCCCATGTTAGAGGCCGATTTTCAGGTGCCGGCTTTGGATCATTTATGGCAACAACGGCCATTGATTATTGCCGGCCCCTGCAGCGCAGAGACAGAAGAACAGGTATTGACCACCGCCACCGCGCTGGCTGCTTCCGGGCAGGTACACCTGTTCCGGGCCGGCCTCTGGAAACCCCGAACCCGCCCGGGTAGTTTTGAAGGAGTAGGCTCCCTCGGCCTGGGTTGGATGCAGCAGGTGCGTCAACTCACAGGCCTGCCCACGGCTACCGAAGTGGCCAGTGCCAGCCAGGTAGAGCAAGCCCTGAAAGCAGGCATTGATGTGCTCTGGATTGGTGCCCGGACTACCGTCAACCCCTTTTCAGTGCAGGAAATTGCCGATGCCCTGCGGGGCCTCAACCAACCTGTCTTTGTCAAAAATCCCCTGAACGCCGATGTGGATTTATGGACGGGAGCCGTAGAGCGCGTTGCCAAGGCCGGCATTCAGCATATAGGCCTGATCCATCGTGGCTTCGCCTCCTATGCCAATACCGAATTCCGCCATGCTCCCATGTGGCATCTGGCAATTGAGATGAAACGCCGGCATCCGGATTTACTCTTCATCAATGACCCTTCGCATATCTGTGGCCGCCGCGATAAGCTGCAAGGCGTGGCCCAGCGGGCCGCCGACTTGGGCTGCGACGGACTGATGATCGAATGCCACCCCAGGCCAGATGAAGCCTGGAGCGATGCCGCACAACAACTGAGCCCGGAAGGGCTACGGCATCTGCTGGACGGTATCACCTGGCGCCGACAGGATGCTGCACAGGCCGCCTGCCACGCCGCTTTGGAACAGTTGCGCCAACGCATTGACGGGCTCGATGATGAAATCGTCCAGCTCCTGAGCCAGCGCATGAAATTGGCCGAGCAGATTGGCGCATACAAAAAGACACACGACATTGCCATCCTCCAGACTGCCCGCTGGAATCAGATTCTCGACCGTATCCTCGATAGCAGTGAACGCTTAGGTCTGAGCGAGGAATTCATCCACCGATTTCTGGAAGCCGTCCACCTTGAAAGCATCGCCCATCAGACGGCTGTGTTCGGAAAAGAAAAATAAGGCCTGAATCAACAGAGTATCCCGGGTGATAGCTCTTTAGCCAGTTTCGACGCCCTGATTCAGCTTACGTTACGTCGCACATTTCGGGGCCGGTGCTACTATACAGCTTTTCACGGGGCATGTAAATCAGAGCTTCAAGCCGCGCCTTCCGGGCAATGCCGAGCAGCGAAATCCTGCTGAAGGGTGCGACGCAACGGATGCCGGGTTGTGGGCTACTGCTGACTAAAAAAGAAAGCCGCTTAGCTTGCTTCCAGTGCTTGCTGTAAGTCTTCGATGATGTCTTCGTAATGCTCCACACCTACGGAGAGGCGTATCATCTTTTCGGTGATGGAGAGCAGGGCTCTTTCGGCGGGGTCCACGTCCACGTGCGTCATGGTGGCGGGGTGTTCGGCCAGGCTTTCGGTGCTGCCAAGGCTCACGGCCAGCTTGATCAGCTTGAGGGCATTGAGTACGGCGAACGCGTCTTTTTCGGTGCCGCGCACATCGAATGAAATCATGCCGCCGTTGCTGAGGCATTGTCTGTTTTTTATCTCGTACTGCTCGCTGTCTTCGGGGCGGAGGTTGCCGGGGAAATAGACTTTTTCTACGCGGGGGTGCTGGTTTAGGAAGGCCGCAATTTTATCGGCATTGGCCGACTGGATATCCATTCGCGCTTTGAGGGTCTCGAGGCTGCGGAGCAGGAGCCAGCCGGTGTTGGGGCTGGCCATGTTGCCCAGGAAGGTGCGTAAGACTTTTACCCTACCGATGAGTGCTGCTGTGCCGAGGCAGGCACCGGCGATGACGTCGCTGTGTCCGCCGATGTATTTGGTGGCGGAGTAGAGCACGAGATCGGCGCCGTGCTGCAGGGGATGCTGCCAGAGGGGGCCCATGTAGGTGTTGTCCACCGCGAGGGGGATGTCGTTACCGTTTTTCGAGAAATGCCGGGCGATGTCTTTGCTGCCGCGGATGTCAATGAGTGTGTTGGTTGGGTTTGCCGGTGTCTCGATATAGACCAGGGCCAGCTTGTCGGCCAGGCCGGAGTCCTGCACACGGCGGATGATGGAAGCCTGGCTTTCACCGGGGTGGAATGACAAGGCCTGGATGCCGAATTTGGGCAGGATTTTATTGATGAAGTGGTCGGTGCCGCCATACACGGGGCTGCTGTGGAGGAGGAGGTCGCCGGGTTTGAGGAATTCAAGCAGGACGGTGGTGATGGCAGCCATGCCGCTTTCGAAGACGGCGCAGTCCTCGGCTTCGTCCCAGAGGCAGAGTCGTCCTTCCAGGATTTCGAGGTCGGGGTTGTTGATCCGGCTGTAGATAAGGCCCTGTTCTTCGCCTTGATGTTTTGGGCGGTGGCCGTAGGCGATTTCAAAAAATGCCTTTCCGTCTTCGGCTTTACGGAAGACAAAGGTGGAGGTCTGGAAGATGGGGCATTTCACAGCGCCTTCGGACAATTCCGGCTTGTAGCCATACGACATCATCAGGCTTTCGGGCTTCATTTTTTTCATGGCTTGAATATTGCCTCAAAAGTCGGTGATGTATTTCGAAGCGGCCCTGATTCATGTTTCTCCAGGATGTGCTTATTGTAGCCGGGTAGCTCATTTTTTTTAGAATACCGTATCGTTAAACGCTCGGGCGCTTCTTGCATCCATCTTTGGTGCCGCTGAGCCTGTGGTGAATGCAATTAGAAAACCAGGAAGAAGGAAAGAACCTCGTGCGAACTGTGTTTAGATTCTGTTTGTTTTATGGGCTGATGTTCCTGCCCGCCTCTGGTTTATGGGCGCAAGCTGCACCTGCAGCGCTGGATTCCTCGGCCTGCAAGACGCCCGGTGTCCGTAGTTCCTGGGTACACAACATCTTTCAGCAAGCCTGGAATTCGATTTACCGCAGCCCTGCGGATAGCTGCGGCTATGACCCGGAAATGGAACTGTTGAATGCCCGCTCGGAAGACATGTTTAAGCCCTTTGCCGGGAAATACATCCGAAGGATTCAGTTTATGAACCTGGGCTTTGAGCGCAACTTTCAGGATACCAGCTCGCGAATCAGCAACCTCAGCACCCGGCTGGGCGATGCCTTGCACCAGAATACTAAAGACTGGGTCATCCGCCAGAACTTGTTTTTAAAACCGGGGCAACAGGTGCAGCCCTACATCCTGGCCGACAATGAGCGCTTCCTGCGTAACCTCGACTTTATCCAGGATGCCCGAATCTTGCTGCGTTCAGTGCCCGGCAGTCCGGACTCAGTGGATATGCTGGTGTTCACCAAAGACCTGTTTTCACTCAAAGTGGTGCTCGACAATGAAGGGACGAACGCGGTTAAGGCACGGGTTTCGGAGAGTAATTTCCTGGGCATGGGGCAGAAGATTCAGCCCACACTGATGTATTCGCGCATTGCAAACCCAGCCTTCGGTTATGGCTTTGAATACAGTAAGAATAATGTGGGCGGCAGCTTCGCTCAGCTCACTGCAGGCTACAACAACATAGACCTCGGCCCGGCAATCGGCTATGAACCGGAGGCCTCCAGCTACCTCTTTGTGGATCGTCCGCTGCCCTCGCCCTACAGCCACTTTGCCGGCGGCTTTCAATGGAGCGCCAACCAGGCCATCAACCTTTATAACCTGCCCGACAGTCAGTGGTATGACTATGCCTACCAGGTGCTGGACCTCTGGGGCGGCTATAATCTGTCGCTGAATCATATCATGCGCAGCGACTCAGGAGTGCGGGACCGGAAATTCCTTTCCCTGCGTTACTACCGCCAGCATTTTAATGAAGCCCCCGCTTCTTTTGAATCCCGCTTCGACCCGGTGTACAACAACAAAGAAGCCTTGCTGGCACAAATCACCTTTTTCCGGCAGGAGTTCATCAAGACCCAATACCTCTATGGCTTTGGCATCACGGAAGACGTGCCCTATGGCTACAATGTTTCGCTGACGGCGGGTGGCTGGCGCCAGAATGGATTGTTGCGTCCCTATGCCGGGCTGACCGCAGATTACTACACCGCTCAAGCCTCCGGCCAATTCACCCAATATTACCTGAATGCCGGTACCATGAAAAACGGCAACCGGTTGGAAGATGCAACACTGATGCTGGGATTCAGCCGCTTCGGGCGCGTTTTGTTTTCAGGCAACGATGTGAAAATCCGGCCCTACCTGAGGGTTACCTATGCCCGCATTTTCAACCCCCTGATCTATGCTCCACTCCGCCTGAACAACACCTTTGGCCTGCGCGAATTTGGCTCCGACAGTGCACAAGGTTTCGAGCGCATTTCCTTTCAGTCAGAAGCAACCTTTTTTACGCGGTATAAGCCTCTGGGTTTTCGCTTAGCGCCCTTTGTGTATGCGGATGGAGCCTTACTGCGCGATGAACAGGAAGCCTTTGGAAAATCCGCTTTCTACACCAGCTTCGGGGGCGGGCTGCGTACCCATAATGCCAACCTGATTTTCGGAACCATCGAGGTCAAACTCTGTTTTTTTCCCAGGCCCGTGGAAGGACAGCCCTCTTTTAAGTTTTTGATCTCCTCCGATCTGCGCTACCGCTACCGCACCAACTACATTCAGAAGCCGGACATCATTCAGTTGAATGCCGATGAGTTGTGAATCGTTCGAACCAAAATCGAACCCATTGGGCGGTTCATTGCCCATCAGCACAGGCTGGTTTTGCCAGCAGCCTGAGTGCATTCAGCACTGCCTGATGCCCCAGCGTTGCGTGAGTTTCTTCGGGTAGGTAATCGAAGATCACCCGTAGGTGTTTCGCCTTTGTTGCCTGTAGTTTTTCAGCAAAAAGCCGGGCATCTACTTCCTGCACATGGGGAGGCTCGCCGGGAGTCAACCCTTCATTTCCTACGCCAACATACACTTCAGTGGGCGCAGAAAAGGAGCTATCGAGGCCCACCGCCGAGCGGCGCAGCAAGGCACCATTGCCCCACCAGAGGCTGGGGCTGACGATAATATACCGTTGGAATAAGGCGGGCTTATCCAACAGAATTTCTGCTGCCAGTAAGCCACCCAGCGATTCGCCAATCAGGGTCTTCGAGCCGTTGGTTCGGTATTGTTTTTTGATGTAAGGCTGCAATTCTTTTTCAATAAAAGCGATGAAAGCTTCCGAGCCGCCCGCCTGAGGAATCAGCTTTTGGTCTGTTGTGCGCGGGGCAGGGAACACGAAATCCTGTTTTCTGTTCGAGTTTGCCAGCCCCACGATGATAGAGGGCTTCACCCTGTTTACCCAGGGAAAGCTGCTGAATTGATACAGTCCTACGATGTGAATGAAATCTTCATCCAGGGCTCCGTCCAGCAGATAAACCACCGGAAAGCGGGCCGTGTCTGCCTCAGAGTACTCTGGTGGCAGGTAGATATTCAGCGTTCGGGTGTCGTGCAGGATGGTGGAGTGTAATTGCTCCATCCTCCCAAGGATCAAGGCCTGCGATGCAGTCACCCGTGCGGGGCCGGGCTGAGCAAGAGCCATTGGCCCAAAGAGCAGCAGGCTCAGGAAAGTCAAACGCATGATACCGTTCTTTCAACCAAATGTAGGTGTGGCAAAAAGGGCGTTTCGGTACTGTTTATTATGAGGGGAAAGCCAAAGCGAGAACCCTTAGTGAAGGCTGCGATCCTGAATCAGGTTCAAGACAGGTTGCAGCATAAAAAAAATCAGACAACCGGTACAGACGAAGCGCTATTGAAGGCTAAAGAGACTGTCCACAAATTCAGCCTTGTTGAAAATCTGGAGGTCTTCCATGCGTTCGCCCACGCCAATATATTTTACCGGAATCCTGAACTGTGCGGCGATGGCCAGTACGACTCCGCCCTTTGCTGTGCCATCCAGTTTTGTGACGGCCATGGCGGTGACATCGGTAGCGGCCGTGAAATGCTTTGCCTGCTCCAGTGCGTTTTGACCCGTAGAGCCATCGAGCACAAGGATGACTTCGTGGGGAGCATCCGGCATTTTCTTCCCAATGACGCGGCGAATTTTTCCAAGCTCTTCCATCAGGTGCGCTTTGTTGTGGAGGCGGCCTGCCGTGTCAATAATCAGCACATCCGTCTCGCGGGCCATAGCTTGCTGCACGGCTTCGAAGGCAACGGCGCTGGGGTCGGAGCCCATGTCTTTTTTTACGATGGGCACGCCAACGCGTTCGCTCCAGATGCTGAGCTGGTCCACGGCGGCTGCACGGAAGGTATCTGCGGCACCGAGCATGACGCTCTTTCCGTTTTTCTTGAAGTTGTAGGCAAGCTTACCAATAGTGGTGGTTTTGCCCACACCGTTGACACCTACTACGAGGATGACGTATGGCTTTTTGTTGTCGGGAAGCCCGAAGCTTTGGTAATGCGAGTCGGGAGCATCGGTGAGGATGCCCATCATTTCTTCCTGAAGGATTCGGTTCAGCTCGGAAGCACCGAGGAATTTATCGCGGGCAACGCGGGCTTCGATGCGGTTGATGATGGCAACGGTGGTGTCGAGGCCTACATCGGCACCGATGAGTGCTTCTTCGAGGTCGTCGAGTACTTGTTCGTCCACCTTGTCTTTGCCGGCGATAGCCTTAGTGAGCTTAGAGAAAAAGCCTTGTTTGGTTTTTTCGAGGCCCTGGTCTAAAGCTTCTTTTTGTTCCTGTTGCTCTTTATTTCGTTTGAAAAGCTTGTCAAAAATGCCCATTGTGAGGATGCTGATTTGGCGGGGCAAAAGTAGGGTGCGGTAGGGGAGCGGCAGGGCAACGGGAGCTGAAAAATCCTTGGATTATCCCTTTGATTTCAGCTCTTCAAAATAGGCTTTCAAGGTATGCGAGCCAGATGCTGGTGCCATTAAGTCCATGGATAAAACGGTCATGAAAAACTCAATGGGGCCATAAGTTTTAGAGCCGGTAAAGGTTCTCAATAAAGCCAGAATTGATTTCCTGATCCAATCGGGAATATGAGTGATCCTGGTTTTTTTGCCGGCAACGGAACAGGCTATTTCTGCGATTTGGTTGAACGATAAAACTTCTTGCCCTCCAATGGGAATTTCTTTCTCTGTTGTTTGAATCGCGTCACAGCAAATCTTCGCAAGGTCCGCGCCGTGAATGGGATTCATCCTGAATGCACCATTTCCGAATAGAAACACCCTCCCTTTTTTCGCCATTTCATAGAACTCGCCCATATCCGAGAAGTAGCCGGTGGGGCGAATGATGCAATAGTCTAATCCGGAATTTTTTAAGGCAGCTACAAACTGTTCCTTGGCTGCGCAAATTTTCAGATGGGTTAGTTCGTTTCCTCGGAATACAGACACATATATAAACCTCCGGACCCCGCTTCGTTTAGCCTCTTTAAGCAGGTTCATGTTGGCCTGATAATCTACGTCCATGTAGGTAAGGCCATCTTTTTGTTTGGTAATTCCCACTGTTGAAATCACCGTATCAACCCCTTCACAGCAATTAATAATTGCCCCCGGCTGGGTTAATTCGGCCTGGAACGTTTCCAGAGCCTTGCTTTCGCCTAATGAGTTTAGAAAATCATTTTTCTTCCTCACGATAACCCGGCTTTCAAACTTATTCTTGAGGAGTTCTTTTAGAATGTAGGACCCGAGGTATCCTGTTGCACCGGCAAGGAGGACTTTAAGTGCCATTGAATAAACCCAAAAAACCGTTGCTTTAAAAACAGGCAATGAACTGTTAGGGAGGCCGCAAGGTATTGTATCGGTTCTTTTTAGAAATCCATCCCGATAGCGAAATACCAAATGGGCTTTTTACGTCCGTCAATATTCCAGGCAGCATCTAAACGCATGAAATATCCAAGCAGCGTTGTGCGTAGGCCGGTGCCATAGCCCAGTGCTAAACCATCGCTCTGGAAGTTGGTCACTTGCAGCGTCACTGGTGTCTGAACGGAGCTGAGGTTATACACCCTGCTGGTGTTGGCCGTATTGGGCAGCCATCCATTCCAGGCGGAACCGGCATCCGTAAAACCGATGAGTTGCAGGTTGCGCAGCAGCGGGCTTTGGATGGGGCGGTTCAGGAAGGTGGTCAATACAGGAATCCGCAGTTCCATATTGATCATCGCATAGCTATTGCCGTTGCGGGCATTTTGTTCGTAGCCGCGCAAAGGAGAGCCGAGGGCTTGAAAGGCATAATTCTGGTCGGTGACGGGCGGGGTGTCGCCGCTCTTGGGAGAAAGCCAGCCGTCAACTCCGCCCAGGAAATACAAGATGTGCTGACTGCCTTCCGAGTGCGCGCCCGATAAGCGGACAGCGAAGATGCTGTTTCGGTAGATGCGTTTGTAATAGCGGAAATCTGCACCCAGGTTGAAGAAATTGCCCGAAGACATATTAGGGCCTTTTCCACCACCGGCAAAGCCTTCGCCATACACCTTCCAGCGAAAACCTTCCCGAAGGTTTGGCGCCAGAACGATGCTGTTGTCAAACGTATAATCCAGCCGCATCATGACCCAGTTGGACTTTGTACGGGGCGAGAAACTGAGGCTTAGTGTGTCTTGTGCTTTGAAGTCGAGTACATCCTGGCGCAGTCCCAGGGTCAGGCCGATCCGGCGGCGGCGGTCGAGCGGGTAAGAAGCATTTCCCTGAAGCAGGTAGCTGGTCACTTTGCCCAGTTGTTTATCATTGAAGATGGAATGCCCTGAAGAGTCTGCATAAGTGACCTGGTAGGTGTAGTAATTAGCCGTACGCATAAACAACGCACCCCAATCAATCCTGCGAGTGAAGTTTTGGTATTGCAGGAAGTAGGTCATACCGGTGAAATTCACGGGCAGGCGGATACCACCGGTAAACTTGTGGTTCTCGAACACATCGGCCAGGGAGGCGCTGATCAGGCCGCCAAACTCAGGATTTGAATACGTGTTTCCGCGCAGGCCGGCACTTTGATATTGGGTAAACAAAACCGTGTTGTCTAAGCGGGCTTGCAGGAAGTCGGGGCGAAACGAAAGCCTATAGGGTCTTGCCCGGAGGTTCAGGTAGCTGCTGTCTTTGATAAGCGGATTAATCTCCAGGCTCGTGTCCAGGTCATCCTGGTTTTTATGTTTTTGTTTCAGGTCCGTGGGCAGGGTCGTGTTGACGGCGGAACTGCTGGTGTCCTGGTCAAATTCACTGCGGAACGTATTGCCGCGTTTCAGGGTACTCAGTCCCTTTTCTGATGCCTGATGGTCTTCCCGGGAGGCCGCAGTGGCAGCTTCCATCCGTTGCCGGAGGCTGTGTAGCTGTAATTCTGTTGGGAGCAATTCTTTGGGCTGCATGTTCTTGCCAGGAATCAGCAGCGGGCCAAAAAACACCTTATAGGTATCCGCATCCTGAACGACCAATGCAGACTGATTGGCTGCTGCATTATACTGGTGGTGCAGGATAGAGCTTGGGAAATTGGTGACTGGAAGAGGAACTGCTGAATCTTTATTATCCTTCGTTCGTTGAAAGGTCACCACATACTCATTCTGAATGCCATTGGTGTCTAAAAGAAAAGCCACATTGTCGCCCCCATATTGAATGGGTTGGCTCAGATGCCCATGTTCATTATGCGAGCAGGCCAGTAATTCCCGGCTTTGCGTCTTAGTGTCATATAAAAAGACGTTCATTGGCCCGTTGGGCAGTTCATTCACGCCGGCAGGCACATACATGTTCGGTGCGGGGCGGTTGGAGAGAAAGAGAATGCCCCGGCGTAGGCCGCCCGACAAAAATTGAGGTTCTATGTCGTCCCAGACATCATTGGTGATGTGCGTGAGGCGGGAGCCTTTCAGGGTAAATGAATACAAATCCGTCTGGCTTTTCCGGATGGCGGAAAAGATAATCTGGTCATTGTCTTCATCGAAAGCCATGCCCAGCACCCGGTCAAAACGGTTTGCCGGAATAATATAGTTCTCAATACGGGCTTGCAGAGAATTATAGATGCGCAGCCTCGTTTGCATTTCATGGCGGTATAAGATAGCCAGCTTATAGCCATTGGTGCTCCAGGCAAGAATGGGGTAGTTCGGGTCCGGCTTTTTTTCATTCCAATCCGGGTCTCCTTCTGTCATAATCAATGAGCGTACCTGTTCATGCGCTGTCTTTTGCATGTAGATGAAGTACTGCCCGTTTTGGAAAACACAATAAGCCACATCCTGCCCCCTCGGCGACACCCGAATCGTGGTAATGACTCCTCCCTGTTTGGGCATCGGGATGGAAATCAGTGCTGTAGAGTCTGCCGGCATGGCCTGACGCAGCGAATCCTGAGCAAAGACATTTTTATACCAGACGATGCAGGAGTCATAGGCCGACAATGTCTTCATGCCGATGCTCAGCTTCAGACCTTTATTCAGGTTGCTCTTTGTCTGCATGGCATAGAGCATCGTCTTCGGCATGTCCGGGCCATAGCGGTCACTGGCCCATTTCCAGAATGCCTTTCCTGCCAGTTCCGGTTTCCGTTCTGCAATTTGAAAGAAGCCCTGCCGGGGAAAGGCAGCCAATTCATTTTTCCATTCGCTCTCAGCGGCAGGGTCCCAGCCATCAACGAGGTAGGCGATATAGCCTTCCGCTACCCAGGGTGGGAGGTTGAGCAGCAAAGAATTCCGGACCACCTGGCGAAAATTTTCACCAAACAAAGCCCGTTGCAACACCACCTGGCTCATGCCCGAACGAATCTGCCGGCGCAAATCGCGATGCACCCCATCGAAAAAAACGACCAGCTTATCCCCCACAATATCTACGGTGCCAGTGGGCGTGCCTTCAATCTGGTTGTCGTATTTCAGGCCGATATTACTTTGGCGGTAATCATCGTACGAGTTGTAAAGGACGATTTTGAATCGTTTGGGAAACGTGCCGCTCACACGTTGTTCCACCACCGAAATATCCCGCTCTGCCTGTTCGGCAACATAGCGCGCCAGGGTGGCGCCGTCCCGGTCATAATTGTAAATGCGGAAATGCTTCGTGTCAAAATATTTCCAGGAGAAGCGCCGGTACTGAACCCGGTTTTGGCCGAAAACCTCCACATTGGCCTGTGCAGAAAGCCTGTTTGGGGTGGAAACGAAAGTCAGGCTGATAGCCACGATTAAGGCCGTCTGAATTGCCCGGCGCGTGCTTGCGGTCATGCGTAAAAGTTCGGTAGCTAAATAATTTTCAAAAAAAAAATCTCCTTCTGCAGGCACCGGCTGCAACCTGCAATTTAAGAACCTGTCCATTGCCTGACGCAGATTCAGCAGGAAATCAACGCAGCCAGTATTTCGGTAAGATTCAAAGCTGAAGCTCCTTTTTTTCAACAGCTCCCGCACCAACTTTGCCCCATGCTCCAGCTCCACAGTTTCTGTTTCAACCCTTTTAGCGAAAACACTTATGTCCTTTCTAACGAAGAAAAAAAGTGCTGGATAATAGATCCCGGAATGTATGATGAACAGGAACGGGAAACTTTTATCCGCTACCTGGACGGGCGTAAGTTGCAGCCACAGGGAATCATCAACACCCACGCACATATAGACCACATTTTTGGTGTGCAATGGCTGATGGACCAATACCAGATTCCATTTGCGCTGCACCCGCTCGAAGGCCCTGTGCTGGCAGGTGCCCGTTCTTCGGCCCTGATGTTTGGATTATCCTTTCAGGCTACGCCACAGCCCAGCCAGGTGCTCAAAGAGGGGCAGGAGCTGCTGCTGGGCGAGGATTTGCTTCAGGTTCGGCTTGCTCCCGGGCACTCACCCGGCTCGGTTGTTTTTTACAATGAACAGGCAGGCTGGCTCATCGGCGGCGATGTGCTCTTTGCAGGCTCTATTGGCCGGACAGATTTACCCGGAGGAAACCATGAGCAGCTCTTGCAAAGCATCCGCAGCCAGCTTTTCAGCCTGCCGCCAGAAACAGTGGTGTACCCCGGGCATGGGGCGGAAACGAGTATTGCAGAGGAAATGCAATACAACCCGTTCCTGCGTCCCTGATGATGCAATAAAAATGTACGCCCGATAAATCAAGGTATTTCAAGGCCATTTGGTATTTGCCGGCTGATCGCAACTTAAACCGGAACACACCCAGGCATTCGCTCTTCGACCTTCATGTATTAAAAGGAGGGCTGCCTGTTTTCCTTTATTTTCGCGGAAATTTTTTCAAGCGCGTGCCTACTACTTTCGGTAAAGAGACTTACCTCTACTGGTATGAAATCATGCTGCTGCTGCGTCGCTTTGAGGAAAAAGCAGGTCAGCTCTACGGCATGCAAAAAATTAGGGGCTTCTGCCACCTGTATATCGGCCAGGAGGCCGTAGCAGCAGGGTGCATGACAGCCATTCGTGAAGACGATAATATCCTCACTGCCTACCGAGACCATGGGCTGGCCATAGCCAAAGGCATTAGTGCCGATGCGTGTATGGCGGAGCTGTATGGCAAGGCGACCGGTTGCACCAAAGGCAAAGGAGGTTCCATGCACTTCTTTTCGAAAGAAAAGCGCTTTTTCGGCGGTCATGGCATCGTGGGTGGGCAGATTGGCTTAGGAGCCGGTATTGCCTTCTCCGAGCAATATCTGGGAACCGATCGTGTCACTTTATGCTTTTTCGGCGATGGCGCTTCACGGCAAGGTATCCTGCATGAAGCCTTCAATATGGCAGTTCTCTGGCAGCTCCCGGTCATTTTCATCTGCGAAAACAACCATTACGCTATGGGCACTTCGGTGGAGCGTACCAGCAAAGTGCTGGACATATACCGCATTGCTGATGCCTACGACATGCCCGGCGATACGGTGGATGGCATGAACCCCGAAGCCGTCCATACTGCTATTGAACGAGCTGCCCGCCGCGCTCGTGAAAAAGGTGGTCCCACGTTCTTAGAGATTAAAACCTATCGCTACCGGGGCCATTCTATGAGTGACCCTGCGAAATACCGAACCAAGGAAGAACTGGAAGAGTATAAGGAGAAAGACCCCATCAATCAGGCCCTGAAAGTGATTCAGGACAATAAATGGGCTACGGATGCAGAAATAGAAGCTATCAACGAAAAGGTGCGCCAGGAAGTGGAGCAGTCGGTAAAGTTTGCCGAGGAAAGCCCCTGGCCCGACGACAGCGAAGTCTATAAAGACATCTATGTCGAAGACGATTATCCGTACATCAGGGACTAAAGCTTCATCAGTAATCAATCATTTTCAACAGAGCTTCTGGCATTTGTAGCCGGTGGCCAATCAATAAGTAACATTCAGCAACTCAGCAACCTTTCATGACTACCCGCACCCAGGCTAAGGCAAAAGCTTCGCACAACCTAAAAAACATGTCCGGCGATGATGGCCTTGAACAATTACAGCTCTTCTACGAAAAGAATAAGAAGCTAATTAATGGGATAACGACAGCCGTATTAATCATCGGCCTGGGCATTTTCGCCTACTTCAAAGTATATCTCGGCCCCCGTGAAGAGAAGGCTACTTCCAAAGCTTTTTATGCACAACAATACTTCGCCGTGGACTCCTTCCAACTGGCACTTCAAGGCGATGGGCAGCACCCGGGCTTTTTGAAGATTGGCCGAGAATACAGTGGTACGAAAACAGCGAACCTGAGCCACTACTACGCCGGTATTTGCTACCTCCACCTTGGCAATTTTAAGAGCGCCATTAAAGAACTTGAAGACTTCAGTGGAAAGGGAACTTTACTGACGACCGCTGCCGCCGGTGCGCTGGGAAATGCTTACCTGGAAAGTGGAAACACCAACAAGGCCATAGAACATTATAAGGATGCTACGACGGATGCAAAAGACATCGTTCAGACGCCTCTCTACCTCTCCGAGTTAGGTGCAGCATACGAAATTGCCAAGCAACCCGAAGAAGCCAAGAAAGCCTACATCCGCATCCGTGATGAATTCCCGATGAGCATGCAGGCCCGCGAAATTGACCGTACTCTTGCCCGCCTCGGTGTCCTGAATTGAACCACAAATCCCAACACGAAAAGCGCAGTCGGCCCGATTGCGCTTTTTGTTTTTCAGGGAATTATTTTTTTAGAAAAGTTTCCTGACCAAAGAATCACCTCATAGCCCGAACCTGAATTTTACTACATGGCACAATCATCCAACAGCACCGCTTTATTTGATGTGGCAGCAATCAAAGAACTGAAACAAGCCCGGGTAGCCATCGTCTCCACAGAATGGAATGAATCCATAGTCGCTGCACTGCGCGAAGGTTGCCTGAGTCAGTTGAATGAATTTGATGTTCAGCTCTGCTACGAAGTCCGCGTCCCGGGCGCTGTTGAATTGACCTATGCCTGCGCCCGGCTGGCCCGCCTGAACCAAGACCCGCCGGAAGCCATCATTGCCTTTGGTGCAGTCATACGCGGGGGGACTCCACATTTCGAATACGTATGCCAGAGCGTAACTCAGGGCCTCACACAGCTCAATACAGCAGGAGTCATCCCGGTGATTTTTGGAGTGCTCACCCTTGACGATGAAGCTCAGGCCTGGGAGCGGCTCGGTGGGTCGCATGGGCATAAAGGAGCAGAAGCAGCCCTCGCTGCACTGAAGATGATTGCGCTGAAAAGAACATTAGAAATGCCTGCCACCGGCTGGCCGGGACTTATTTCCTGAATTGCCCCATTTTTGCGCAGCGTGGCTTGGAACAGAGCACCTGCCCGCTTTTACTTCACCCGAATTCCGTTCGTTTTTTTTACCAAGATGCCTCAAGTTCAGCTCTTCATTCCCTGCTTCGTAGATCAGATGTATCCCCAGACCGGCCTTAACATGGTGCGGGTGCTGGAACGCCTGGGTTGCGAGGTGCAGTATAATCCTAAGCAAACTTGCTGTGGTCAGCCAGCTTTCAATGCCGGCTATTGGCATGATGCCCGCTCCGTGGCACATAAATTCCTACATGATTTCAGCGACGATAGCTATATCGTTGGCCCCAGCGGCTCCTGCACCGGTTATGTGCGCAATTACTTCGACAAGCTTTTTGAAAACAGCTCCGACCACCTACTCAGCAACCGGGTTCGTGGGAATATGTTTGAGTTCACAGAATTTCTAACCCAAGTACTGAAAATAGAAGACGTGGGTGCCCGTTTCGAGGGTAAGGCTACTTATCATGATGCTTGCGGTGCATTGCGCGAATGTGGCATCAAAGAGGGGCCGAGAAAACTGCTTAGCCATGTGCGCGGGCTCGAACTAATTGAAATGAATGAATGCGAGACCTGCTGTGGTTTCGGCGGCACTTTCGCAGTCAAATTTGACCCCATCTCTCTGGGTATGTCGCAGACCAAAGTGCAAAGCGCTTTACAGACCGGTGCCCAATACATGATCACCACAGACGTGAGTTGTATGATGCATATCCAGGGATACATTGAGAAGCAAGGGCTGCCCATGCAGACCATTCATATTGTAGATGTGCTGGCACCCGTGGACTGAGGAAAGCCAAAGTATTGCCAAGCTCAATTTTCATTTCGCCAATTGCGCGAAATTCGCTGCATGGAACGGATGAAGCTTTCCCGACTCAAGGCCGGCCGCAAGGCCATCATTCGGGAGCACGTAGATACGGATTTTCGACTCACTCTGATGGAAATGGGCTGCCTGCCGGGAGAACCCGTACAGGTAGAAATGATTGCCCCGCTCGGCGACCCGATGGCTATTTCTATCGCCGGCTATTACCTCAGCATTAGAAAGCGGGAAGCAGATAATATCTGGGTGGAAACCGAAGCCTGACGCATCCCTTCCCGTCAACCTAAAATCATGTCCGCGCGTTTTTTTGAACAGGAAGTGAAGGCCCGCCTCACCCATCGCCGTAGGCTCAGTCAATTCCTGGACCAGCTCATCCAGAGCAGGCGTCCTTTAAGGAAGATTAGCCTCAACTACATTTTTTGTAGCGACGATGCACTACACAACATCAACCTCCAGTTTCTGCAACATGACACCCTCACCGACATCATCACCTTCGACTTGTCCGATCGTAATGATGAGCTTCAGGCAGAAATTTATATTTCCATCGATCGGGTGGCCGAAAATGCGGAGCAATTCAATACCTCATACGAACGGGAATTACATAGGGTCATCTTCCACGGAGCCTTGCATCTCTGTGGCCTTCGTGATAAAAAACCCGCCGAACAAAAAGCCATGCGCCAGGCAGAAGATGCAGCTTTGGAGGCCTGGTTCGCCTGAGATTCTTTTTTAAAAAATTCTGTTTTCCAATGAAGCTGGAACGACTTTACGAAGACGAGGACTACATCATCGTCAACAAGCCGGCCCGCTTGCTTTCGATCCCGGACCGTTTTGATGCAGCATTACCTTCTGCCCGCAGCCTGCTTCAGGAGGAGCAGAAACAACCCGTATTTGTAGTTCATCGTTTAGACCGGGAAACCAGTGGCGTGCTGGCATTCGCAAAACATGAAGAGGCACACCGGCATCTATCGGGCCTCTTTGAGCGGCATGAAGTTGGAAAGTATTATGCGGGTCTGGTGCTGGGTACTCCGGCTCCTGAATCGGGCCGTATTGAGGCACCCATTGCTCCGCATCCTTCCATACAGGGGAAGATGTGTGTTCACCCCAGAGGGAAGCCTTCTGTGACAGATTATAAAGTGGTGGAAAGCTGGCCCCTGTTTTCGCTCATGCAATGGCAAATTCATACAGGGCGTACCCATCAGGTTCGGGTTCACATGAGCAGCATAGGACATCCTATTGTATGCGATGCACTGTACGGAGATGGTAAGCCCTTCCTGCTTTCAACCATCAAGAAGAAATTCAAGCTGGGCAAGAACGAGGAAGAAGAACGCCCTTTGCTCAGCAGGCTGGCGCTACATGCCTATCGGATTCGTTTTCGGAATGCAGCCGGCGTGGAAATACAGGCAGAAGCCCCCCTTCCTAAAGACCTTGCTGCCTGTTTGACGCAACTTGGCAAACATGCTACTCACAGGCATTGAAAGGCAATTCCCGTTTTATGGATTTGTGAATCCGTTCCACCGCACTTTTGCAAGCCAAACAAAGAGGGCGTCCTCAATTTCTATTTTTTAAAAGTTTTTATGCACGAATCACACATAA
Source organism: Bacteroidota bacterium (assembly GCA_018267625.1). Classification (GTDB taxonomy): domain Bacteria; phylum Bacteroidota; class Bacteroidia; order Chitinophagales; family Chitinophagaceae; genus UBA1952. Next base: position 42,635 of record JAFDYC010000057.1, on the reverse strand, counting down.
ACCTTCAGATAACGCTCGATGATGAGCGCATGCCCGAAACCATTCAATGGCTCGCCCCGGATGGCGGCATCGAACAAGCACAAGAGGCAAAAGGGTTTTTGCTCGGCCTTTGGGATGCTGCAGAAAAACATGCCCTGCGCATTGATCTATGGACGAAAAAAATGATGGTGGATGAAATGAATGATTTCTTCTTCCAAAGCCTGATGGGCATGGCAGACACTTACCAGCGTGCCACCCGCAATGAGGCCCTTGCCAATGAATTGAAAACCTTTGCCAAAGAATTTCACAAGAAGGCTGCGGAGGCTCTGAACACACAGATGAATGCTGAATAAATCAGCCTGAAGTCCCGGTTAAAAATGCTTTTCTATTAGAGCAGTATCGCATTCAGAATAGAATAGCCTCATTGCTGCCCCGGTTTGATTTATTGCTTTGATTTTTTTCTATTAAAAACCCCCATTTTATATGTCTCTCGAATCGAAGGTCATGGACGAAATGAAAGTGGCCATGAAAGCCAAGGACGAAGCCGGTCTTCGTACCCTTCGTGCAATTAAAGCGGAAATCCTCAAAGAAAAGACGGCGGCAAACGCCAAAGACAGCATCAGCGAAGCAGATGAGCTGAAGATGCTGCAACGCATGGCAAAGCAACGCCGCGATTCACTCGACATTTATCGGAATCAACAGCGTGAAGACCTGGCTATAAAAGAAGAAGAAGAACTGGCCATCATCAGTCGTTTTCTTCCGCAGCCGTTGAGCGCAGTCGAGCTTCGTAGTGTCATTCAATCTATCATTTCCGAGACGGGTGCTTCCGGCCCGGCCGATATGGGTAAGGTGATGGGTGCCGCCAATAAGCAACTGGCCGGCAAAGCAGAAGGCAAGGCCATCTCAGAACTCGTCAAGGAACTACTGGCCCAATAGCCGTTCCCCTCCACGCAGGTTTGTACTTTCCAAGCTTTACGCATGTTGGATCTTGTTTGTTTCGCCTTATTGGGGCTAGCCTTTTTCAGAGGTTGGCAAAAAGGGATTGTTGTTGCCCTCTTTTCCCTGCTGGGCATCGTGCTGGGCATGATGGCAGCCCTGAAGTTGAGCGGCCTGCTCGGGAATTGGTTGCTGGAACAAGGATGGGTCCGCTCGGGTTGGGGACAAATCATCTCCTATATCCTGCTCTTTATCGTGGTTTTTTTGTTGGTGCGCCTGCTTGCTAAGGCAGTAGAAGGAATGTTGCAAGCAGCCTTTCTCGGCATTTTCAACCGAATCATGGGTGCTGCTGTTTATGTTTTTCTCGCGGCCTTTGTCCTGAGTTGCCTGCTTTGGGTGGCCGATCAGGCCCACTTCATTTCGCCAGGCACTAAGGTGCATTCCTACTGTGTTAAATGGTTTACACCCGTTGCTCCCTGGGTGTTGGATCATGTCGGAGCTGTGTTGCCTTTTGCAAAGAATATTTTCAAAGAGCTGTCGCAATTTTTTGAAAGAGTGAATGAACACCTATCGAGCCATGTGGGTGCTCATTGACAATTACGATTCCTTCACGCACATCCTGCATCATTATCTGCTGCTGGCGGGTGGCTGTTGTCGGGTGCTGCGCCATGATGAAATCAGCCTGGAAGAATTAATCGTCCTGAATCCTTCACGGCTCATCATTTCACCCGGCCCGGAAACGCCCTTACAAGCCGGTATTTCGCTGGAAGCGATTGCTCATTTTCATCATCGCATTCCCATATTGGGCATCTGCCTGGGGCATCAGGCAATAGGCATGTATTTCGGTGCCCGGCTGGAATTGTCTCCCGAACCGGTGCATGGAAAAGTGCATGAGCTACGGCATGAGGGGGCTGATATTTTTAAAAATATTCCCCGGAACTTTCCTGCCATGCGATATCATTCGCTTCTGCTCGAAGGCCTTGCCGGCAGCGGCCTGCAGTCTATTGCAGAAACCAAGGACGGGATGAATATGGCCATACAGCACGAACGATTTCCCTGCACAGGCCTGCAGTTTCATCCGGAAAGTGTGGGTACACCGGATGGCTTACAGATGTTGAAAAACTGGGCGGAGATGTATGCTTGATCCCTGGGGCCTATTGCAGTTAAGGCTACAGAACTTGTGCGATGACGAACTTCAGGTATTGTGTGCTCGGCACATTCCAGAGAATAGGATGGTCGGCAGACTGGGTCTGAAAGCTCACTTGTCGCAGGGTTCGCCGGGCATCTTTTGCTGCTGCTGAAAGCGTTTCCAGAAATAGATGAGGCGGCACCAGGTTGGTGCAGGATGAGCTAATCAGAAAGCCACCGGGGCGTATCAGCTTTATGCCCCGCAGGTTAATTTCTTTGTATCCCGAAACGGCTTTCTGAATATGCTCCCGGCTCTTAGTGAAAGCGGGAGGGTCCAGCATCACCACATCATATTGCCTGCCCTCACGGGTCCATTGCTTTAGCATGTCGAAGGCATTGAGCGCTTCGAAATGGCAACGATCCTGCACTTGATTAAGCTGGGCATTTCGGTTGGCTTGTGCTACTGCCTGCTCAGAAATATCGAGTCCCAGCACGCTTTTGGCCCCATAATGTGCCGCATGAATTTCGAACGTGCCGGTGTAGGTAAAAGCACCCAACACCTCTGCACCGTTCACCACTTTTTCAATTGCCTTACGGTTGTCCTGCTGGTCTAGAAAATAGTCGGTTTTCTGCCCGTTTTCGAGATCCACATGAAAGCGCAATCCATTTTCGTGGATGATAATGTTTGTGTCGAAAGGGGCAGAGAGAAATCCTTTTTGTTGTGCCATCCCTTCCAGTTCCCGCACCGGCACATCATTACGTTCATAGATACCGGAAGGGGAAAAGATTTCCTGAATGGCGGCTACAATCTCTGCCTTCCATCGGTCTATGCCGAGCGCCAAAGTCTGCAGCACGAAGTAGTTGCCAAATTTGTCAATGATTAGGGCAGGCAAGCTGTCTGCTTCGCCAAAAATGAGCCGGCAATTTTCCACATAACCGAGCCGTTGGCGGTAATTCCAGGCATCTTGGATTTTTCTTTTAAAAAAGGAGGCATCTATTGGTTCGTCGGCCTTGCGGGTAAGCAGGCGTACCCGAATTTGAGATGCCGGGTTGTAGTAGCCGCGGCCCACAAAGGATCCGTTGTAGGAATGAAGGTCAATGATGTCGCCAGGTTGGGCGCTGCCATCATGGTCACCCAGCTCATTGGCAAAAATCCAGGGGTGGCCGCTGACCACCCGGTCAGAGATTTTTTTACGCAGAAACAGCTTGGGAAGGGAAGATGACATCGGTTTTCGGGATGGGGTGCAAATGTCCGGCTTTCAGCTCGAGGAAGCGGAGAGGTATGAATACTCCATACACTCAAATTGCTACTCGCATGGGTCTGTTTGCAATAGAGCAACCTGGTATGTTTCATCTGTGCTGTCGCCCGTATTGACCATCATTCCTCCATACATTCCTTATTTCTCTGAAGCTGTTGAGCGCAGTCAGGAAAAGGAAGGAATCGCGGTTGATGATTTTACGGGAACGTATAACCTTGAACTATGTGGCAAAGCTACCGAGCGCGATTTGCCGTGATTCGAGCAATTGCAGGCCTTAAGCCTATGCTCATTTTTGCTGTTATTTCATTAAGACCTTGTTGTTCCTTTCATCGAATCGGTAATCAATTATTTGACCGGCGAGCATCAATTTAATTGCGGCATCTATCTCGGCCAACGGGGCACTAAACCACTCGCGGGGTGTACATCGTATCCCCGAGGGATCAAACACGTCTATGTTGACGCAGGCCGTAGCGAAAAACCGATGAATCAGGTTCTCCAGATGTTGTGTGTTGGTGTTGTAGCAGCGGTAAGATGCCACGAGTTCAACATCTGCAAAGAGGTAGGTGGCTTCATGGGCTGCATTCCTAATCCGATCGGCGACTGGAGTTGTGGAGAATCCAATCTTGAATAGGTTCGGGATGTCTACTATCTGTGGAAGGGCTGATTTTGACTTGACGACGTACACCCAACCCGATTCGACGTCAGCCTCTGATACGACACTCTGTTCAGGAGGTATCACACCGCCAGTTGTATTGTACGGTGTGGTAACAAGCTTGCCATCCTTTTGGATAGCCTTGCCCAGCGAGCGAAACAACAGGGTAGAACGGGTGCCGTTTTCAAAAATGGTGTTGGTGCGTCCGTCTAATCTTTCCCGATTGCCCGATTTCAGCCGACGCATTTCCTTTTTCAAATCAGCCGACTCAAGAAAGAGCAACATGCCGTCGAGAAGGTAGAATTGACCTACCTGCAAGTTGTCGTCAAAGCGGTCGAACTTTTGCAGGCGGCGCTTTCCCTCCTTCAGCTCCTGATGTACTTGCTTAAATATCGGTTCATACTTAGCGAACTCGTCCTCTGGAATTGGTTGCCGTTGTGCCACCTCTTCCGCTTTTGCCCGCTTTGCCGTTTTAGGCGTATGCCGGAATTCAAAAATGGAGCTGTCGCCTTTGGTATTCAATAAGCCTGAATCATCGTCGTTTAATACTTCATCCAGGGTTTGCTGTGCCATCTCCACATGCCCTAACAAATTGAAGCGGTCGAAGGCTTTCAGCATCCGTTTTTTCCCTTCATCGCTCCGGAAGTTCTTGAGCCGTGCATGAAGATTGTATTCCGACATGCTGCCGGCAGCAGGTTCGCGCCCCTGTTTTTCCACGAAAACATTGATTTCTTCAAAGGCATCTATGAGCCGGTCTTCTTCTGTTTTGGGCGCAGGCGCGTCGTCCTTTGGGTTCAGAAGGCCAAAGGCATCGTCGTTGAATATGTCATCTAAACTACCCGGCATGTTGCATTCGTTTTCTTTTCTCCTCCCTCAGATAAACCAAAGCCTGCGCCAGGCGCTGCTCTCTGGGGTCGTTGGCTTGTAGATTGGGTTCTTCGCCCGTCTTGTTTCTCCACTCTTTTATTTTTGGCCAAAGCAAAATGGCCTCCGCCTCCGTCATTTCTATTCGGGTAAGGGCTATGGTGTCCTGAATAGCACGAAGCACGTGCCGGGTAACGCTCTTTGAAAGGATTTCAAAGGCCCGTTGGAAAGGATTGACCGTGTCAATTAAGTCAATGTGAATATCCTCGATGTTCACAAAAGAGCCTGCCATGCGCACAAATTTTCTCCCGCCCTGCTCTTCAATCCTACTGTTCTTCATCACGGAATCCAATACCACATGCTGGCGTACGGCCTCCACATCTTCGTTACTTAAATTGGGATAAACCTCGCGGATAATTTTCGGTATCAGCACCGTGTTGATTACCTCTGGCTCCAGGTTGCCAGGCATGGCTTTCAGCATCGTATCGTTCTGAAGAATCTTTGCCTTCAGGTCGTTGAGGTCGCTTTCGATGATGTCTTTCGCGCGCTGGGATGTCGGCTTTTTAAAGCCGCGCACTTTGATGGTTCGCTCGTTATCGCCGGCCTCATCTTCATCCTCCATCGCCTTGAATTTGAAGTTGGGCGCCAGCACCTGCTCCATGAGTAACGAGGCTGTGATTGCCTTCAGCATGTTGTTCACGGCGAGCTTCACTTCATCGTCCACGGCGTCGGGTTGGGCAATCAGGTTGGTAAACTGTGCGTGTGATTTATGCTCGCTGTCGCGGGTGGCACGGCCGATGATTTGGATGATTTCGGTGAGGGAACCGCGGTAGCCAATGGTGAGCGCATGTTGGCAGAATGGCCAGTCGAAGCCTTCTTTAGCCATGCCGAGCGCAATGATGATATCTATGTCTTCCTCTTCCTGGACGTTCCGCAAATAGGTCATCACCTTATCGCGCTCCTTTTGATTGGTGTCGTTGACCAGGTCGGCGATTTTAAGGATACGCCCGCTGCGCTTGCTGCGCACATGCAGAATTCCCGTTTCCGGGTCCTGAAATTCCATTTCACCAATACAGTCTATCACGTGGCTCACCTCTTCCAGCTTTTGCCTGGAGGACTCCGCCGAATTGACGCTGGGAATGTGGATGATGGTCTTCAGGTTTTCGTCCAGGATTTCTTCTAAAGCGCTCATGCCGCTGTCGTCCTGTTTCTTGTAGTAGCGTCCCTGATAGAAATGGTAGCCGATACCGAGGCTTTTCAAATACTCATAGCCATTGAGCTGGTCGTAGTAGTTGTAGGTAACGCGGGTAAATTTTTCTTCGTCTTCGGCTAGCAGCACGGGCACACTGTCGCCACGGAAGTATGAGCCGGTCATGGCTATGATGTTCGCGCCGGAATGATTCATTATGCCGCGTATTACCGCTCCTAAACGATTGTCGCCTTCGGCGGATACGTGATGAAACTCGTCTATTGCCACCAGGCAATTGTCCAGTCGCTTCGGCTCTAAACCTTCGAAGGCAAAGCGCAGCGTGGCGTGGGTGCAGATAAGTGTTTGCTCCTCGCTGTCTAAGAATTGCAGGAAGGTTTGCACTTTACCCTTGTCGGCTCCGGGTGTGCAGAGGTTGTAGCGTGGGGCCACCTTCCAGTCGGCAAAGAAGCCCTGCCCGGTAAGGTTTTGCGGTGCGAAGGAAGCGCCGATAGACCGCTCGGGTACGGCTACAATCACTTTCCGGATACCCTGATTCCGCAGCTTATCCAGCGCGATGAACATGAGGGCACGGCTCTTGCCAGACGCGGGCGGCGCCTTCAGTAGCAGGTATTTGGCGGTGCGGGCTGCGTAAGCGCGGGCCTGCATTTCGCGCATGCCCAGCTCGTCGATGGCTTTGCTCTTTCCAGTTTGCTCGTAGGTTACGTTGACGAGGTTTACCGGGTTCTGGTAGGCCACGCCCTGTTGCGTCTGCTCTTGTTCTTCCTTCATTGGACTAGAAAATTGTTTGTCTGCGCAAGTGCTTAAATCTGGGAGTGCAAATAGTTCGCGGTGTCCTCAAGGCCGGCAGCCCGCAGTCGGTCAAGAACCTCATATTCGTCCAGCGGCGGGTTCCGTTTATTCAGCACCATCTCGCGGAATGCTGCAACCGCCTGCTCCGGATTGAGGTCTATCAGGTCGGTGAGGAAATCATCAGGCGCTTTGGCTTTGAGCCCGAAGGTTTTCAAGTATTCGTCCGGGAAGTCCTTAAGATTGTTCGTCACAATCACATTCGCATTCGTCTTGATAGCGGCAGCCATCAAATGCCGGTCGTCCTCATCGGGAAGTTGTAGGGCTGCCATCAGGCTGCCGTAATGCTGCACCAGCGCATCAGGAAAGGCCGCATTCACAACTGCTATCCGCTTGTCGGCTTCCTTTTCCGTTATCTCTTTCCGAAGCATTACGCGCTTCCATTCTTCAAACACGGTCTCGCTCCACTTTGGTGTATAGAGGTCGTAGTTCGCAAACCAGAGGAGAATGTCGCGGATAACCAACGGATAAATCACGTTGGTATCCAGCACGGCGGTGAAGCGGACGCTATGAATCATACAGCCCATCCTCCTCGTCTGCGGCCATCATTCCTTTCAAATATTGCTTTTGCGCGGCCTTTTGCTCCTGACGGTAGCGCAACACATCCTCATACAGCAACCTGCGGTGCTTGCCTACTTTGGTGTAGGGTATGATCCCTTCTTCCAGCAGCTTCACAAGGTGCGGGCGCGAGCATCCCAGCATCTCGGCTGCGACCTGCGTGGTGAGCTCGGTAGCCACCGGGACAACAGATATGGGCTGGCCCTTGCTCATAGCCTCCAGTATGGTGCGCATGAGCACGAGCGCGCGCACGGGCACCGTCACCTTTTGCCCGGTTTCTTCAATTTCTATCTCCGTAGCCTCGCCCTTTATCGGAGCAATGGCACCCGCAAAGACTGCTGTTGCCGCAGCCGCTGCTTGCTGCTCCGCTTTGCTTGGCCTTGATGGTGTGAGCAGTTCCATGATAATTCCCTTTTGCTTTTGGCAAACTTATCGCCTTTAAACGAAATAAACGAAACAGACGGAACAAGGTTTTGCAAAAACAGCTCGCCTTAAAGCTCTGCTATTTGCAACCCTTCTTCCCCCGCCCCTTCTTCCCCTTCGCAAACAAGGTCTCCGCGGCCACCATCTCCTCGTAGCGTTTAAAGAGGTGCTCCAGTCGTTCGGCATCGCTGCTGAATGGATTGCCGGGCCGGTAGATTTGTTCAATCGCTAAGTCCAGGTCTTTGTGGGCCTGGCGCAGGCTGGCCGGCATCGTCTCCGGATTGTAGAGCCAGGCCATGGTTTTCTCCGCCCACTTAGCCCGCTCATCCAGCACGGAGAGCACATACAACCGGACCCTTTCCTTTTGCGCGAGCGTGATGTCGGGAAAAGGGAAGGTGTTGTACACCAGCTTGGCCGAATAGCGGTAATCGGTTTTCAGCTTGCCGCCTACCGCATCCACCCACACCATGTGCATTTTGGAATGTAACACGCCGAAGAGCCAGGGCTGGGCATCGTAGATGGCCATGGCGGAATCTAAGATGATTGCATCCGGTGTCAGGATGCCCAGCGGGATATATTCTCTTCTTTCTGAAGAAACCCTGGGAACAAGAATTTGACTATCAGTTGCCGTATTTCTATCTCGAAACTGGTGCGCTCTCGCGGCAAGTTTATTGGTCCCGGCATCTTTACTTTTTCTGCGGTGCTCCCGGCTCATTTCAATGCGCTGCGCGATAAAAGTATTTTGCTCCGCAGTGCTCAATTCCTTGTCCTCAATCCACAGGCAATAGCGGTGGGCGCTATCAATAAATTCGGATGAGCCAATCAGTTTTCTCAAAAAGCGACTATCGGTATTAACGTTCTTCTTTACCTCCGCCTCTGTTAGAATCAGACCGCCTCCGTCATTCGGCATATTGCCAAAATTCATTCTGGGGAAGCCTGAAATAGACTGTAGTCGTTCGCCGACAAAGACATTTGGGCCATCCAGCAAATAGGCATTAATGTTTTTTGCCTGCTGTATTACGCCATCGTCAAAAATGAATTTTGGAGTGCCCGAAATGTTTCTAAGCCCGAGAATAATTACACTCACACCCGCGCTTCCTTTGGCATTGTTGCTCCATTTGAAAGAGCGGTGAGCAAAGGCAATCTCAAGATTTTTTGTCAACAGACTTGGCCATAACAGTGCAACCTGCTGGCCCTGACAAACGGAGTTGGTTGATACAAATGCAGCTTGCGCATTAATGCCGCTAATAAATTTTGCTGCCTTGTAAAACCAGATAGCGATGTAATCCAGGTCACGGTATTTGCCGAAAGATTTGAAGACAAAATCCATGTCGGCTTTTTGCTGCCCGTCTTGCATCCTCGCTCCCAAATACGGCGGGTTCCCCAGCACATAAAGCTCATCGTCTTTCCCCCATGGGCAGGCGTCTTTCCAATCTATTCTTGCGGCATTGCCCAGCGTAATATGGCCGGCTTCTTTCAGCGGCAGTATCGGCTTGGTTTGCCCGTAGCCTTCCAGCCGATCGTCAAACACTTTGTTCATCTGGTGCTCCGCCAGCCAGAGGCCCAGCAACGCCATCTCATGCGCAAAATCTTTGATTTCGATGCCATAGAACTGCCCCAGCGAGATAGCCGTGAAATAAAGCCGGCTTTGCGTTTCCAACTCCACCAGCCTTTGAATCATTTTTATTTCCAGCAGGCGCAGCTCCTTGTAGGTGATGATGAGAAAATTGCCGCTGCCGCAGGCCGGGTCAAAAAATTTGATGCGTCCCAGGCGCGCCAGCAGCCGGTGCAGGCCGGCCGCATTATCCCACTGTTTTTCTGCTTCAGCCTCCAACTCGTCCAGAAACAGGGGGCGAATCAGCTTTAGGATATTGGGCACGCTGGTGTAGTGCATGCCCAGGTTGCTGCGCTCTTCCGGGTCGGCCACAGCCTGAATCATGCTGCCGAAGATGTCCGGGTTGATTTCGCTCCAGTCCAGCTCGCCGCATTCGATGAGGATGTTGCGGCTTTTGACAGAAAACTTCGGGCATTCAATGGCATCGCGGAACAAGCCGCCATTGACATAAGGAAAGGCTGCGAGATGCTCGGGAAAATCACCCTGCTCCGTATTCAGCCGGCGGAACAGTTCGTTGAGAAAAGAGTGTATATCCCGGCCATCTGACTCTGTGTATTGTACCAGCGTTTTCGTAAAAATGCCATTCTGACTAAAGATTCCGGTGTCTTCGGCAAAGAAGCAGAACAGCAGCCGCGACAGAAAGAGGTTCAGGCCGTGGCTTTCGTTGTTGAAGCCGGGGTTGTCGGTTACGAGCAGGTCGTAGAGCCGGCCGAGTTGGTAAGCGGCATCGCGGTCGGCCTTGTTGTCGTTGGATATTTTGTAAGCCTCAGCGCCGCCCAGCGGGCCGAAAAATGCCGCCTGAGCGGGCAGTTCGGCTATGGGAAATTCTACATTGAGCCGCGTCTTAGTGTCTTTGGCAACAACGGTCGTGAAGTCTGTAACGATGAGGAAGCGGGGCTTATGCTTCAGTATGCCCGTGTCTTTTGACGCATGTTCAATAGTCGTGAGCAGCTCAGGGGTCTTGGCTTGCTTAAAGAAGACCTTACCCTTGTAGAGCACTTCGCCCTCAACTTTTGAAAGGTTGAAATCGCCCTTTTTGAGGCGGGTGATGGAGGTTTTGGAAATGCCGTAGGCGAGGAGGAGGTCGTAGATAAATTCATCCCTGGAAAAATCGTCAATAATTGACTGAAGGGCATTCTTGATGTCTCCGATGTTCATAGTGTATTGCTAAGGACTTCAATTGTAGAAACGCTGTATGAAAATGAGCTCAAAAGAGGAAATCCGAGAATCCGAACAGAGTTTTATTTGGCTGTCAAAGGCAATGAAATGGGCTAATTGAAATACGATTAGCGTTTCCCTTTCAATTCTTCCTTCAGAAAATGACCTGTATAGCTGGCTTTCACTTTTGCCACTTCTTCAGGGGTGCCGGAGGCTACAATACGCCCACCGCCAGAGCCGCCTTCGGGCCCCAGGTCTAGCACATAATCCGCCACTTTAATCACATCCAGGTTGTGCTCAATGACGAGCACCGTATTGCCCCGGTCCACAAGCCGGTTCAGTACTTCCAGGAGGTGTTGTATGTCTTGAAAATGCAGACCGGTGGTTGGCTCATCGAGGATATAAATCGTCTTGCCGGTATCGCGCTTACCCAGTTCGGTTGAGAGCTTTACCCGTTGTGCTTCCCCGCCTGAAAGCGTGACCGCATTCTGGCCCAGGGTCACATAGCCGAGGCCCACATCCTGTAGCGTCTTGATGCGGCGATGTAGCCAGGGCACATTCACGAAAAAATCAACCGCATCATCCACGGTCATGTCTAGCACATCCGCAATGCTCTTGCCTTTATACCGGATTTCCAAAGTCTCGCGGTTGTATCGCCGCCCCTGGCATTTGTCGCAGGGCACAAACACATCCGGCAGGAAGTTCATTTCAATCGTCTTGAGGCCTGCCCCCCGGCATTCTTCGCAGCGTCCGCCCTTTACATTAAACGAAAATCGCCCGGCATTATAGCCCCGGATTTTTGCTTCCGGCACTTGTGAAAACAGGGTGCGTATTTCCGTAAAAAAGCCACAGTATGTTGCCGGGTTGGAGCGGGGTGTTCGCCCAATAGGGCTTTGATCAATTTCAATCACTTTGTCTAAATGCTCCAGCCCTTCCACTGATTTATAGGGCATGGGCTGCGCCTTGAAATTGTGGTAGCAATGGTGGCCTAAAATGGGGTAGAGGGTCTCATTAATGAGCGTGCTTTTGCCACTGCCGGATACGCCGGTCACGGCAATGAAGCAACCCAGCGGCAAGCTGATGTTGAGTTTGTTCAGGTTATTTCCGGTTGCGCCTTTGAGCGCCAAAGCGTGGCCATTTCCGCTACGTCGTTCCTTCGGCACTTCGATGCGCAGGCTGCCATTGAGGTAACGGGCGGTGGTGGTATCCCCTTTCAGGATTTCCTGTGGGTTGCCCTGGCTTACGATACGCCCGCCATACCAGCCCGCAGCCGGGCCTATATCAATCAGGTGGTCGGCAGCCAGCATGATGTCTTTATCATGCTCAACCACCAGAACCGAATTGCCTCCGTCCCGTAGGCTTTTGAGCGCTTCAATGAGCCGATGATTGTCGCGTTGGTGCAGCCCGATGCTGGGTTCGTCCAGGATATAGGTGATGCCCCGAAGCTGTGAGCCGATTTGAGTGGCGAGGCGAATACGTTGACTTTCTCCGCCAGAAAGCGTACGGGTTGGGCGGGCGAGGCTCAGGTAGTGCAGGCCGACATCCAGCAGGAAAAACAGGCGTTCACGAATTTCCTTGAGTATGTCTTTAGCAATAATTTTTTGTGCTTCCTTGAGCCGGTCTTCCAGGTTGCTGAGCCAGTCGCTTAGTGCCTGCAAAGACAAGGCAGAAAGCTCGGCTATGTTGTAGCCATCCACCTTGAACCAAAGGCTTTCTTTGCGCAGCCTTGTTCCTTTACATTCCGGGCAGGCTTGCAGCACCATGTAGCCTTCTGCCCAGTCGCGAATTGCCTCGCTGCTGCTTTCATGGAAATAGCGAAGTAAGGTGTTGACAATGCCTTCAAATTGCTGCAAACTCAGGTGCCGGTGATAGTTGCTTTCATCGCCAGCCACATAGTGGATGACACCTTCTTCATTGCCAAACAGCATCAGGTTTTGTTGTTCCTGGCTCAGGCTCGAAAAGGGAGTAGTAGTAGAAATTTTTTGCTGCTTCGCAAAATGCATTGCCTGCTGAAAAGTCCAGGACTCCCGCTCGGCGCCCAGCGGGGCAATGGCCCCATCCCGAATACTTTTTAAAGGCTCCGCCACCACCTCTTCCATGTTTACCTGAAACACGGAGCCGAGGCCCTTACAATGCGGGCAGGCACCATAAGGCGAGTTGAAAGAAAAGCTGTTGGGCGAAGGTTCTTCGTAAGAGAGGCCGGTGTCGGCACACATCAGGTGACGGCTGAATTGACTCAGTTTATTGTTGTCTGCGTCCAGCACGAAGAGCAGGTCCTTGCCCGCAGATAAAGTATGCTGCACCGATTGGCTCAGCCGGGCGGCACTTTCTTCGTCCACCATGAGGCGGTCCACCACCACTTCGATGTCGTGAATCTTGTAGCGGTCGAGTTGCATCTTTTCTTTCAACTCCTGAATGCTCCCATCTACACGCACCCTGAGGTAGCCTTGCTTAAGCAACTGTTCGAACAGTTCGCGGTAGTGGCCTTTGCGCCCGCGCACTAAAGGCGCCAGCAAGAGGATGCGTTGTCCTGCCATGCCCTGGCGGATGTGGGCCACGATTTCATCTTCTGAAAAACGGGCCATTCGTTTGCCGGTATTGTAGGAAAATGCTTCCGAAGCACGGGCAAACAGGAGGCGCATGAAGTCATACACTTCTGTTACGGTACCCACTGTGGAGCGCGGGTTTCGGTTGGTCGTTTTTTGTTCAATGGAAATGACGGGAGAAAGGCCGCTCACTTTGTCCACATCCGGGCGTTCGAGGTCGCCCATGAATTGCCGGGCATAGGCAGCAAAGCTTTCCATGTAGCGGCGCTGGCCTTCTGCGAACAGGGTATCGAAGGCTAAGGAGCTTTTTCCGGAACCGGAAATACCGGTGATTACGACCAACTCATTTTTGGGGATGGAGAGGTCAATGTTTTTGAGGTTGTGCACCCGTGCGCCCATCACCTCAATAAAGTCTCGCCGGGTTGGGGCTTCCAAAACCGGCAAGTTTTCCTTCTGGCTCATAAAAAACAGGAGCCGAAGTTCGGGTAACTGCATTTTTTGTTTAAAAAATCATCCTAGGGAAAAGGAATCAGAAACGGCGGTCAATGGCATAATGAACCAGGTCTTCCATGGCCTGGCGGGCTTCCGATTCAGGATATTCATGCAATAGTTCCAGGGCTTCATCCTTGAATTGATGCATTTTTTGGGCAGCATAAGTAATGCCACCGGAGGCCTGAACTTCCGCAATAACCTCATCTACTTTTTTGCGGTTTGTACTTTGATTTCTAACGATGTAGATAATTCTCCGCTGGGTTGCCTTATCTGCGTGCTGCAGGGTGTAGATGAGGGGGAGTGTCATCTTTCGCTCTTTGATGTCAATACCGGTGGGTTTCCCGATTTGTTCGGCACCATAGTCAAACAGGTCGTCTTTTATTTGAAAAGCGATGCCCACTTTCTCACCAAACAGCCGAAAACGTTCCGCAGCTTGTTCGTCATCTGAGGCCGAAAAGGCGCCGGCAGAACAGGCAGAAGAAAGCAAAGAGGCAGTTTTAGCCCTTATTATTTCAAAATATATGTTTTCAGAAATGTTAAGTTTTCTTGCTTTTTCCATCTGTAGAAGCTCTCCTTCGCTCATTTCTTTGACGGCCCGTGAGGTGATTTCCAGGATGCGGAAATCGCCGTGTTCTACAGATAAAAGCAGGCCTTTTGAGAGTAAATAATCGCCAACAAGTACTGCGATTTTATTTTTCCAAAGTGCATTGATAGAAAAGAAATTACGCCGTAGCATGGAGTTATCCACAACGTCATCATGCACTAAAGTAGCTGTGTGCAGCAGTTCAATCAGGGCCGCAGCACGGTATGTTTTTTCGTTGATCCCTCCGGCAATTTTTGCGCTTAAAAAAACGAACATGGGGCGCATCTGCTTGCCTTTACGCTTGATAATGAATCGCATAATACGGTCAAGCAGCATGTTGCTCCCTTTCACCGAGGCGGCAAATTTCTGCTCGAACAGGGCCAGCTCGGGGCCAATCAGGCGTTGGACGGACTGCATGGGCTGAGCAAATGTAACCTAAGTAGTGAGGAAGAAGTTGGGGATAAAGCCTCGTGGCACAATCATTAAATGTCAGGGAGTCTTGCGTCCGGAAGGCAATTTGTTTTGGTTGATAAGCATTAACAACTCTACCTTTGGCGCCGTCAAAACACGTTTCCCACAAAATCGTCCATAAACAACCACAAGTATGATTCAAAAAAAGTACCTCTTGCTGGGCGGTCTCTTTACCGCGCTGGCAGCTGGTCCGACTTTCGCTCAGGAGAGTGGCACCACGACGGGTGCTTCATTTAGCTCCCGCGACATGACTTATCGTGGCGAGAGCTACGATGTTCTGGATACCGGTTTAGTACCCGGTAGCCGTATGGAACAACATCGTAAGTTTCTCAACCACCAGACAAACTTCCCTGCTAAACCCCGCAATATGTGGGAGGTAGGAGTTAGCTTCGGCCTTTACAACATTTCCGGCGATGTACCCAGCTTAATGCTGTGGAACAAAGGAGGTTATGGCTTTGGCGCGCATTTGCGCAAGGCATTAGGCTATGTAGGTTCCCTGCGTCTGGATTACAACTATGGCATTGGTAAGGGCCTTTCATTCCAGCCTTCTTCCGGTTATGAGAAGAACCCCGCTTGGAACGGCGAAAACTGGGGTGCTCCCGGTGGCGGTTATACGACTCCAGTGTTTTATAACTATCGTACAGAATCACATCAGTTGAATTTAGATGTTGTATTATCCATTGGTAACATTCTGTTCCACCATACCCGCACCAAGATTGATCCTTATCTGTTCTTCGGTATCGGTGCCAATGCTTATCAGACTTGGATCAACTCCCTGAACAGCAACTACCAACTGTACGATTTCTCTACCATCATCAGCAAGTATCCCGGCGGAATTAAATATTCCGACCGCAAGAGCGTACGTAAGGACCTCCAAGCACTTCTGGATGACTCTTATGAGACAAATGCTCAGACAGACCGTAAAACCCGTCGCCCGACACTGTTCGGAACGAAAAAGCTCAGTTTCGTGACCTCTTTCGGCGCGGGTGTTCAATATCGTATCTCCCGCCGTATCAACCTCTCTCTGGAAGACCGCGTTTCTTTCTTCCCCACCACAAACGAAGACCTGATGGATGGCAATATGTGGGATGAAAACAGCGGCGCTGGTGGTACCCCCATTGGCGTTCCTTCTACGAATAAGGATGGTATCAACTACCTCTCTCTCGGAGTCAACTTCAACCTGGGTGGCGGCAGCCGCAATGTAGAGCCACTCTACTGGCTGAACCCCCTCGACTACAGCTATGGCGAACTGTCTTCTCCGCGCCACATGGTGCTTCCGAATCCTGTACTGCCTGATGCTGATGGTGACGGTATCGCTGATCAGTTCGACAAATGCCCGGGTACTCCTGCCGGTACGGCTGTGGATAGCCACGGTTGCCCGATGGATACAGACGGTGACGGCGTTCCGGATGACCGCGATAAGCAACTCATTACCCCGACTGAATGTCAGCCTGTTGATGCAGACGGCGTAGGTAAATGCCCCTGCCACTGCGAAGGAATGACTAAGGCCGCTTGCGGTAACATCGCCCCCGGCGCAATCGTCTTCGGTTCTGGCTCTGCCCGCATCTCTCCTGCAATGCAAGCTCAACTCGCTACTCTGGCTGCTCAAATGCAAGCCAACCCAGATTGCCGCGTGGTCGTTATGGGCAACGGTGGTGGTAGCAAGCTCGCTCAGCAACGTAGCTGGGATCGCGTGAATGCCGTTATCGAATACATGAGCGAAAAGAACAACATTGACCGCAACCGTTTCATCTTCCAATATGAAGGTGGTGCCGGCGAAAACAGTGTAAACTATCGCTCCGCTAATCCTGGTGAAGAAGGACCCAGCAATGTGGCACCTCCACACCCTGATCTGCGCCGCTAATCGAACGCTGATTCAATGATAGACCAGAGGCTGCCTAACCGGGCAGCCTCTGTTTTTTCCCAAGAAATATGGAGCCAATTTAATTACCTGAAAAACCCTTGGGTCAATTCACCTTACACTAGAGTATGCAAATTGTTGAACCCCAAAAAAATCCTGGCATCGTGCGTGTAGGCTTCAACCTGATGTGGAGTAGCATAGCTTTGGGGCAAATGCTTCAACTACCGCTCCTGGAAATGCCTTTGCGTACGAGAAAGCAACAGCATCGGCCTCAGGTTTGGGATATTATTCGCCGTCGCTGGGTCGCTCTCACCCCGGAGGAACATGTTCGCCAATGTCTGTTGGGCTGGTTGATTGAAAAGTGTGGATATCCCGCCCCATTAATTTCCGTTGAGCGAGGGCTACATTTTGGGCATACTATGCTCCGATATGATGCGCTCATTTACCAACGGGACACCACATTGCCCTGGATGTTGGTTGAATGTAAAGCACCGGATGTAGCCATTTCTGAAGAAGTGTTGCAACAGGCCTTACGTTATGTGGGGAAATTGCCTGGTTGCCGGTATTGGCTGCTGAGCAACGGGCATCAAAGTTTTTGTGCAATGGGGGCCGGATCTGAAGGAATACAGTGGCTATCCTCCTTGCCCGCCTATGAGCATTGAATACCTGCGGCTGGCAAGCATTTGTAGTGCTTCCTGAATCACATCATCCTGGTGAGAGCTTATCAGGTTATAGCCGTTATCGCTAAAAAGTATCCGAGCCAATTGAGCACGAATCTGAAGCAAGAGGTATGTTCTGTTTTGGGCTTTGGTCAAAATAGACTTAGTCAGCATTTTTTCAGCAGGAGGCAGGGCATTCAGGTAGGCCTGCAATACACGTTCCTCATCGTGGAAATCTCGCTGAAACGCGGTTAGATTATGGTAGCTTTTTAAGTGCGGATATTGAGCAGCATAATAATCCCATAGGGCATTCTGGAGCCCGTCGGAAAGCAGAATATAAAGAAGGCCGTGCGTGAGTTTTCCTGAATCGGCGGGTACGAAAACATCGGGTCTGATACCACCGGAACCATACAGCACCCGATGATGTATCAGGCTATAATACTTAGTAGTGTCGGTTACAGAAAGAGAGTCATTCCTAAGCAGGCTTCCATTTTGGAACCTTGCTTCAAAGGCGGCTTCGTAGGCTTCGCGTCCTTTACTGAATGGACGTTGAATGCAGCGCCCGGAAGGAGTATAATACCGGGCAATGGTAAGCCGGAGGGCCGAACCGTCGTCCAGTTCGTATTGCTCTTGCACGAGGCCTTTCCCGAAGCTGCGCCTTCCTACGATTATACCCCGGTCCCAATCCTGAATGGCACCAGCCAGGATTTCGGCTGCGGAAGCTGAATTTTCATTGATAAGAATGGCTAAGCGCCCTTCTTCAAACATGCCTTGATTTACGGCTGTATATCGTTGTTGCGCTTGGTGTAGCCCCTGAGTATAGACGATGAGTTTCTTGTCATCCAGAAATTCATCCGCAACGGCTACGGCGCTCTCTAAATAGCCTCCCGGGTTGTCGCGCAAATCAATAACCATCGAGCTGGCGCCAGATTTTATCAGCTTTTTCAATGCCGTAGCAAACTCGCCATATGTGTTGGCAGCAAAGCGGTCAATCTTGATGTAGCCGGTATGCGGATCCAGCATGAGTGCTGCGTCCACACTCCGCAAGGGAACTTCATCCCGATAGATGTTCAGCTCCTTCAGGCCCGGCTTATTAACTCGTTTCACCCAAACTTCCACTTTGCTTTGCTGCTTGCCCCGAAGCATGGCTACTATTTTTTCAGAATGGATACCCCTGCCGGCAACCAGGGTATCGCCTACACGGATGAGCTTATCGCCAATCTGCATACCCGCTTTTTGAGCAGGGCCGCCCTCAATGATTTCACTAAAAACGATTGTATCGCGCAATACAGCAAACTCGACTCCGATTCCATAATAGGAACCCTCCAGTTCTTCATTGATCTCGGAAAGGTCTTCGGCTGGAATGTATGTGGTATGCGGGTCGAGGTTGGAAAGAATCCCTTTTACGGCATCATGATACAGGGAAGCAGTCTTGACAGAATCAACATAATGGGTCTGGATCAAATCAATGATTTGCTCCAGCCGGTCATTGCGGTCCACTGCGAAAGAAATGTCGCGTTTGTTGCGCAGTGTGTCACGAAGCTGGAAGCCTATGACCATTCCGACCACCAAAATAACAGCAGCAATCAGCGGAATCCAGGCCTTAATTTTTGGCCTGCGTGGGTCGTCCATAAATAGCTTGGAGCCCACAAAGGTAGCCTAAGCGGGCATGAGCCTGGCTGCATTTTATCTATCACGCTTTAACAATAATGCCTGATTCCTGCATTTGGAAAAACCGGTTTTGCGACTACGTTTGTTTCGCCTTCTTCTCAATAAAGCTTTATCCCATGCCTACCAGCCTACTGCTTGCCGAAAGCGGCTCCACAAAGACGGATTGGTGCCTGTTGAGGCCTAATGCCCGTACGCTGCATTTCAAGACCCCTGGTATCAATCCCTACCTCCAGACGCCCGAGTCAATCAACCACATGCTTCAGGAAGAGCTGGGCTGGAACCCTAAAAAACATCAGCCGGATGCCATCAGTTTTTACGGTGCCGGAGCCGGCAGCATTGCCAATCAAAAGATGTTGCACGAAGCGCTCCAACATTTTTTTGGTGTTCAGAATGTGGGTGTGCAAAGCGATATGATGGCTGCCGCACATGCACTCTGTGGAAATAAAAAGGGTGTTGTATGCATCCTCGGCACGGGCAGCAATTCCTGCTTCTTCGATGGCCGGAAAATTGCCCGCCAACATGCTTCATTAGGCTTCATTGCCGGCGACGAGGGTAGCGGAAACCACTTGGGCAAAAGGGTGCTTCAATACTATGCTTACAACACCTTTGATGAGCAGCTCCGTGCGCATTTCGAAATGCTCTTTGGAAGTGACTTGCAGAAGATGCTCAATCAGATCTACCGCGAGCCTTTCCCGAACCGCTACCTCGCCAGTTTTGTGGCTTTACTCAGCGAAAACAGGGGACATTTCATGGTAGAAAATATCGTAGAAGACTGCCTCAGTGTTTTCTTTCACAACCATATCCTCAAGTATCGCGAAAGCTGGAAATACCCGATTCATTTTTCAGGCTCCGTGGCACATATCTTCCGCGATGTGATTGAAAATCTCTGCCACCAATATGAACTGGAATTGGGTACCGTGGCCCAAAGCCCTTTGGAAGGCCTGATTCGCTACCATAAGCGAGAACTTGTCGCATAGCTTCCGTTGCGCTTACATTCGGACATGAGGACGAAACAGGAAATTGTTGCCAACTGGTTGCCCCGATACACTGGTTTGCCCCTCAAAGACTTCGGTAAGTATATCCTGCTCTGCAACTTTCGAAATTATGTCCAGGCTTTCGCCGACATGAACCAGGTCAAAGTCATCGGTATGGATAGGCCCATGCAATGTGCCACCGCCGATGGAATCACCATCATCAATTTCGGAATTGGCAGCCCTTCCGCAGCCACCATCATGGACCTGCTCTCTGCCATCAACCCAAATGCTGTTTTGTTCCTTGGTAAATGCGGCGGGCTAAAACGAAAAAATAAAGTAGGCGATTTCATCCTGCCCATTGCAGCCATCCGGGGTGAAGGAGCCAGCAATGATTACTTCCCGCCCGAAGTGCCGGCACTGCCTGCATTCGCATTGCAAAAAGCTATTTCAACAACCATGCGCGAATATGAGCGCGACTATTGGACGGGCACGGTCTATACCACCAACCGACGAGTCTGGGAGCACGATGAAGCGTTTAAAGAATACCTCAAGAAAGTGCGCGTAATGGCAATTGATATGGAAACGGCAACCATCTTCAGCACGGGTTTTTTTAATCATATCCCCACAGGAGCTCTGCTGCTGGTAAGCGATTCGCCTATGGTGCCGGAAGGTGTGAAGACCGCAAAAAGCGACACCCTAGTCACCCGGAATTTCGTGGATTTACAGATTCGAATAGGGATTGATTCCCTGAAGCAGCTTATCAATAATGGCCTCACAGTGCGCCACCTCCGTTTTTAGTAGATGGAAGAAAACCAGGCCCTTGTTGTCGAAAACCTGAATGTCTTATTTGATGATAAGCCCGCGCTACATGGGCTTAGCTTCTCCCTGTCTGCCGGGAAGACCCTGGCTCTTGTGGGCGAAAGTGGCTCGGGAAAATCGCTGTGTGCCCTGGCCGTCATGGGGCTCTTGCCCAGCCAGGCAAGCTGGATGGGCAGAATCCATTTAGGTTCTAAAAAATGTTCCGAAAGCAGCACGGCTGCTGACTGGCGCTACCTGCGGGGTAAGGTGGCAAGCATCGTGTTTCAGGAGCCGATGAGCGCACTGAATCCGGTGATGAAGGTGGGTAGGCAGATAGCCGAGTGCCTGCGTGTCCATGCCGGACTGGGCCCCGCAGCAGCAAAAAAGCAGGCCCAGGAATGGCTCAGGAAAGTTCAGATTCCCACTCCAGAAAAGAGTTACCACAAATACCCCCATCAGCTTTCCGGCGGGCAAAAACAACGGGTCATGATTGCTATGGCACTCAGCACACAGCCGCTGTTGTTGATTGCTGACGAGCCTACCACGGCACTGGATGTAACCATTCAGCAGGAAGTAATCCGGCTCATGCGCCAGTTGCAAACGGAGTGTGGTGCAGCACTAATGTTCATCACCCACGACCTCGCCTTAGCAGCCGAAATAGCCGATGAAGTGCTGGTGCTGCGCGCGGGTAAAGTGGTGGAACAAGGTCCCGTTCAGCAAGTACTACATACTCCCGCCCAGCCTTACACTCAGGCTTTGCTTGCCTGCCGTCCCAGTGCGGCACAAAAAGGTTTTCGGCTTCCTGTGGTAGCTGATTTTTTAGAAAATAATGGACAAACACCTGCCCGCATCCCGATAGTCCAGGAACAAAATGCCCGACTGCCGGAAGCATTGCTGAAAGTGCGCAACCTGCGTGTCTGGTTTCCAGTTGAACGTGATTGGACCGGCACGCCCATTCATTTTCTACGTGCCGTAGAGGATGTGTCTTTCGACCTGAACCGGGGAGAAGTCTTGGGCCTGGTGGGCGAGAGTGGTTGCGGCAAGAGCACTATTAGCCGGGCCTTGATGGGGCTGCAGGAAGTGGAAAGCGGGCACATACATTACGAAGGGCGCGACCTGGTTCGACTAAACTCTGCGGGCTGGCGGCGTATGCGGCGCGAAGTGCAGATGATTTTTCAAGACCCTTATTCCTCTCTCAATCCCAGGCTCACGGTAGGCGATGCCCTGATGGAACCCCTGCGCGTGCACAGCATCGTACCCCGACGACTATTGCAGCAGGAAGCTTTACGCCTGCTGGATTGGGTGCATCTTCCAGCAGATTCAATGCATCGCTACCCGCATCAGTTTAGTGGCGGGCAGCGGCAACGAATTGGCATAGCCCGGGCCATTGCCCTGCGGCCCAAACTCATCATCTGCGATGAAAGTGTCTCTGCATTGGATGTAAGTGTGCAGGCACAAGTGCTGAATTTGCTGAAAGAATTACAAGCAGCATTGAAGCTGTCTTATCTGTTCATTTCCCACGACCTGAATGTAGTGAGCTATATAGCCGATTCGGTGCTGGTGATGCAGGCAGGAAAAATTGTGGAGCGGGGCAAAGCACAGGAAGTGTTTGAGCACCCCAGAGACCCGTACACCCGGAGGCTGGTGGAAGCGTCCGTCTATTGATGCCCTCCAGAAAGGTTGCTTAATCGTCGAGTTTCAGTACAGCCAGGAAGGCTTCCTGCGGCACTTCTACATTCCCAATCTGGCGCATTCTCTTCTTACCTTCTTTCTGCTTTTCGAGCAGCTTGCGTTTCCGGCTGATATCGCCACCATAGCATTTTGCCGTCACGTCTTTGCGCATGGCTGAAATGTTTTCACGGGCTACAATCTTGGCACCTATCGCTGCCTGAATGGCTATCAGGAATTGCTGACGCGGAAGCAGCTCTTTTAGTTTCAGACAAAGCTTACGGCCAAAATCCTGAGCACGGCTGCGGTGAATGAGCGCAGAAAGGGCATCCACATTGTCGCCGTTGAGCAGGATGTCCATCTTCACGATGTCGCTGTCGCGGTAGTCCAGAGGGTTATAATCGAAAGAAGCATAGCCTCGGGTCACACTCTTTAGCTTGTCGTAGAAGTCAAAGACGATTTCGGCTAAAGGCATTTCGAAAATCAGCTCTACCCGGGTAGTGGTCAGGTAATGCTGGTTAATCAGGATGCCTCGTTTACCCAGGCAGAGGCTCATGATATTGCCGATGTATTCGGGAAGTGTAATGATTTGGGCACGGATGAAAGGCTCCTGAATCCGGTCAATGCGGCTGGGTTCCGGCATCTCGCTAGGGTTATTCACAATGAGGCGCTGATCCGGCTCTCGGGTGGTGTAGGCATGAAAGCTTACGTTGGGTACAGTAGTAATTACCGTCTGGTTGAACTCGCGTTCTAAGCGTTCCTGGATAATCTCCATGTGCAGCATGCCCAGAAAGCCGCAGCGAAAGCCGAAGCCCAGTGCTTGCGAGGTCTCGGGTTCGAATGTGAGCGAGGCATCGTTGAGTTGCAGTTTTTCCATGCACTCCCGCAGTTCTTCAAAGTCGTCTGTGTTCACCGGGAAGATGCCAGCAAAGACCATCGGCTTTACGTCCTGAAAGCCCTTGATCGTCTCTTTTGTCGGGTTTGTAGCGCCCGTGATGGTGTCGCCCACTTTCACTTCGCGGGCATTTTTGATACCGGTGATGATATAGCCCACATCGCCTGCTTTCACTTCTTGCCGGGGGCTCAGGCTGAGTTTGAGGATGCCTACTTCATCGGCCTCGTATTCCTTACCCGTGTTGATGAATTTTACTTTTTCACCCTTGCGGAGGCTGCCGTTCAGCACCCGGTAATAGACGATGATGCCGCGGAATGGATTGAAAACGGAATCAAAAATCAGGGCTTGAAGTGCGGCACTTTCATTGCCTGTAGGTGCAGGAATACGGTGCACGATGGCGTGCAAAATCTCATCCACACCGATACCCGTTTTGCCAGATGCCAAGATGATATCCTCTTCTTTGCAGCCGATGAGGTCCATAATCTGGTCCTTCACTTCCGGAATCATGGCACCGGGCATGTCAATCTTGTTGATGACGGGAATTATTTCCAGGTCGTTGTCGAGTGCGAGGTATAGGTTGGAAATCGTTTGCGCCTGGATACCTTGCGATGCATCCACAAGGAGCAAAGCGCCTTCGCAGGCAGCCAGTGCCCGGCTCACTTCGTAGGAAAAATCTACGTGACCGGGTGTGTCAATCAGGTTCAGGACATACGATTCGCCTTCGAAAGGGTAGTTGATCTGAATCGCATGGCTTTTGATGGTAATTCCTTTCTCACGCTCCAGGTCCATGTCATCCAACACCTGGGCCTGCATGTCGCGCTCGCCAATGGTCTGGGTATGCTCCAGCAGGCGGTCGGCCAAGGTACTTTTGCCATGGTCGATGTGGGCAATGATGCAGAAATTCCGGATATGCTTCATAAAAGAGGCCGCGAATTTACGATGTGCCTTGCCGCCGTTCAGGCTTTGCTGCTTTTACTTTTTAAAGCCTTGGTGCTTTTTAAGGGGATTCTCGAAACCTGTTTTATTCTTTCCGTTGCTCCCGGGTACTTTGCCGTAATTCACAGCTATTTTTTATAAAATACCCTTTACCATGCTTCAACTGTCCACCCTCGGATTTCTGCGCCAGCTCAGGCAGAACAACAACAAAGCCTGGTTTGAAGACCAACGATTCAACTACGATGTCGCCCGCCACGATTTTGAATCTTTTGTGTCCGCGTTGCTTCAGGCTTTTGAAGAAATAGATCCGGCCATTGCCGCGCAGGAAGCAAAGCATTGCATTTACCGTATCTACCGGGATGTGCGTTTTTCAAACGATAAAACCCCTTATAAAAATCATTTCAGTGCCTATTTCGCACGGGGTGGCCGGAAATGGGAAGGTGCCGGTTATTATCTGCATCTTGAGCCTGGCAGCATTTTCGCCGGTGGCGGTATGTGGATGCCAACTCCTCCTTTGCTGAAAAAAGTCAGGCAGGAAATTGACTACGATTTTCACGGTTTTAAACAAATCATCGGCGCAAAGTCTTTCACGAAAACATTCTCAGGAATAAATGGTGGTGAGTCGCTCACGCGCCCGCCAAAAGGATATGACGCAGATAATCCTGCTATTGAATACCTGAAGATGAAAAGCATCATTGCCAGCCATCCCTTGACGGATGAACAGCTCTGTTCCAAACAATCGTTGAAGTCGGTAATGAATGCATTCCAGGCCTTAAGCCCTTTGATTAATTTTCTGAACCGGGCTACGGAAGGATGACGCTCAGTTGCGGAAGGTGAGAAATTCAAAAGGCCTTTCACCGATAATGAGGCGGCGACCCCGCTTTACATGATGGCGGGCATCAATCGCTGAGTGATGATACACATCCATCACTTCAGTGGCTTGCTCCACTTGCTTTTGAGTGTCTAATTTGCTGATGGTCTCCAGGATGGAATCAACCTGCGCATCAAACTGTTCTTGCCATTTTTCTGCGGCTTTGGTCGTAAGCAGCAGTTCACGGGATTTCTTTTCCATGGGGTTTATTTTGGGGGTGCGGTGCCTGAAT
Source organism: Bacteroidota bacterium (assembly GCA_018267625.1). Classification (GTDB taxonomy): domain Bacteria; phylum Bacteroidota; class Bacteroidia; order Chitinophagales; family Chitinophagaceae; genus UBA1952. The sequence continues at coordinate 17,350 of JAFDYC010000057.1, read as the reverse complement.
GTAATGCAGCTAAACGGGCCTTGCAAGCCTCCCTAACGAAAAAACAGCCCCTTTAAAAGAAATGATTCAAATAAGGATAACGCTCTGAATAAAGTGTCTTAACCCTTTGGAGTATTGTATCTCTAAGTGCTTCTATGTTTCTTTTTTCAATGGCTGAAATAAAAACAGAATTACCTCCTGTTTCGTGCTCCCAGCGCTTTTCTAACTGCCGCAACAACTCTGCTTTGGTGTCTGCATCCAGCCATTCATCAAATGTCTTTTGCTCGTACAGGTCCATTTTGTTGAAGATGGTCAGCATGGGTTTATCGCCGGCACCGATTTCCCGAAGGGTCTGATTGACGGTGCCCATTTGCTCTTCGTAAGCCGGATGCGCAATGTCCACCACATGCAGCAGGCAATCGGCTTCGCGCAGCTCATCCAGTGTGCTCTTAAAGCTTTCTACAAGATGGTGCGGCAGCTTGCGGATAAAGCCTACCGTATCGCTCAGCAGGAAGGGGGTACGCTCATAAGTGACCTTCCGCGTAGTAGTATCCAGCGTGGCGAAGAGCTTGTTTTCGGCAAAGACATTGCTCTTGCTTAGCACGTTCATCAAGGTGCTTTTACCCACATTGGTGTAGCCTACCAGCGCTACCCGGATGTAAGTTCCCCGCTCCTGGCGCTGAGTTTGTGCCTGCTTATCTATCTCGCGCAAACGCCGCCGCAGCAAGGCAATCTTATCTTTCACAATCCGACGGTCGGTCTCGATTTCGGTTTCGCCCGGCCCACGGGTGCCAATGCCGCCTCCCAACCGCTCTAAGTGTTGCCACATGCCGCGCAGCCGGGGTAGGAGGTATTGGTATTGTGCCAGCTCCACCTGCGTCTTGGCCTGAGCCGTCTTAGCACGCCGCGCAAAGATGTCGAGGATCAGGTCCGAACGGTCAATAGTATGTAGGCCCGTGGCCTTTTCAATGTTGTTGATTTGCGCTCCGGTCAGTTCGTCATCGAAGATGAGTAGGCTGGCCCCCTGGCTTCGCGCATAGCCGGAGATTTCTTCGAGTTTGCCTTTGCCCACAAAAGTTTTTGCATCGCGGCGCTCCAATTTTTGAATGAAACTTTTTAAGGTCACAGCCCCCGCTGTCTCAGCCAGGAATTTCAGCTCATTGAGGTATTCTAAGGTCTGTTGCTCGGGCTGCTTATAGGTGACGATACCCACGAGCACCGCTCGTTCTTCCTGAGCCAGGGTCTTCTTTTCTAACAAAATGGAAACGATTTCGGTGCACAAAAATAACCTGCTAACCTGCCGATTTGGAAAGAATGGCTTGTGGAATAGTTGTGGATTACAACATGAAAATAATGGAGCTCCCTTACACACCACATTGTTTCTGTACAAATCGCAGTTTAGATTTGTAGGATTGAAACACTTTCTTTCATAAACCTTAAAACACACACACAACATGAAGAAAATCATCATCGCCTCGATGGCTGCCCTGCTGAGTGCAGGTTTCGCATCTGCTCAGGTCGGTATTGCACCGGAACTGGGCCTGAACCTCGCGTCTATAAGCGGTAAAGGAGGCGGAAACTCTATGAACTCCGGCATGTTACCGGGTGCTCGCATCGGCGGTATGGTCGAACTGGGGCTAACGAAAAACATTTACCTCCGTCCCGGCCTTCAGTTCTCTATGATGGGCGGTAAAGGCGGCGACTTAAAAGTGCTGAACAACGACCTAACCATGTCCATCAACTACATCCTAATACCCATCAACGTCCTCTACAAGTTGGGCAAGGCGGGCGATGGCCGCTTCTACGCAGGCCTCGAACCATACCTCGGTTTTGCTCTTGGCGGGAAGTATAAAGTGAGCGGAAGCACTACCGATTTGAAGATTGGTGGTGATGCGGGAAAAGATGATGTGAAGCCACTCGACTTCGGTGCCGGTGTGAAAGTGGGTTACGAATTGCCCATGGGCCTTTACTTCGATGTAGCCTACCTCTTAGGCATCACGAACAACCTGCCCGGTGGCAATTCGGACAACAAAATGAGCAACCGCAACATCAGCATCGGTGTTGGATATTTTATCCTGCACAAGGGCGACAAGAAGTAAGCCCAGTCTGCAATAACCACTTTAAAGGCTGTCCACAGGGGCAGCCTTTTTTTGTCTCTGAAAGTGGTTTTTTAAGTTGATTTTTTTGCAGGAAGCAAAGAGTAGCGGGCCTTACAAGAAAGCGGGCAAACAAAGCCAAGTACTTGCCAACAAATCGAGTCTTGGAAATTGGGTAGCATGAAATCTTTATTGCTCCGAAAAGCTTACCGGCAGCCGGACGCAAAGCCGAACACTTTTCCCATCCAGCAGGGCAGGTTTGGTAAAGTGAAGCTGCTTTACTGCCCGAATCACTTCAGCATCCAGAGCGGGCGTGAGGCTTTTAGTGATGGCCAGTTCCTCAAGGCTGCCGTTTTCTGTCAGGATGCCTTTCAGCCGCAGCTCGCCCAACTGCCGTTCCTGGCTACAGGCCGGGCTTTGCAGATGCGTCCGAATAAACTCTTCCACACTTTGGCCATCGGCTAATTCGGGCGGACTGAAGCTATGGCCCTGGCCACCGAAGCTGAGGTCTGGGTCGCCCATTTGGTATAAGTAGCCGTTGTCGCAGGACGAGAGGATGCCTTTTGGTGCAATGTCGTATGCCCATTCGATGGCTGGGGCCTTTGCATTGTATTGCAGCATCCAGATGCCCACGGGAGTTTGACCTTTAAAAATTTCCCGGCGCATGAGCCGGTTTGTCTTCAGCTCACGCAGCTCTTTACGGACGCTGCTGTCGGCGTTTAAAAAAGTGAATTCTGTGGCCACCGAATCTTCGCCCTCATACCGGGGCAGGTAGCAGCCATCAGTAAGAGTCATACTTTGCCGGCTCAGGAGTTTAGCTGCCGGTTGTGCGGCTGCGCTCCAGGTCAACAGGCATGCAGGAATCAATAGCCAGTTATTCATTTTTGGGCTGCTTTGCGCAATCTTTTTAAGACCTCTTTTTCCCGGTGGCCGATATCAAGTAATTGATCGCTGAGTTGTTGGAAGGAGACGAGGTCACTTGTGCGAGCCTTAACGATGCGAGCTGCCGAGTAGGCAAAATTTCTCCAGGCATCGCCGATGACAGTCAGTTCTTCCGAAAATTTTTTTAGGTCTTCACGGTGCATGCGTTCCGCCGCTTCTTGCAGAAAGGCGGCAAACAGATAGCGGAACCCAGCACCGCCGGTGCCGATTTCTTCCTGCATCCGGATGATGTTGCCGAGGTAGAGTGCCGCCTTACGGGTGGAAAGTGTTTTTGGGTAGCTGCGGATTTTTTTAGCCAGCAGGGCAAAAGCATTACAGCCAAACCAGGGCAGCGGTGGAGAAAGCATCATGAAGCAAGTCTGCCGGATGCCGGCCAGGATGGCGTTCGGGTAGTCAGACTGTGGGGGCACTTGCTTCACGTAATACATGAAACCTTTAGGTTCCGGAGCCCCTTTGGCAAAGCGGGCTTTGGCAAGGTCGGAGGTATGGATACGGGTAGCTGTTTCCAGCACTGGGTCCGAAACGAGGTATTCATCTCCTTCTTTTCCATACACCACTAAGTTGTGTGCATTGAAATGAAAACGGAAGGCTTCGGGCAGGTAGGGCAGGTAATAGACGCTGGTCTGCATCCCCACAGGAATGCCTCGTTCCAGGACTTCGTCCAATGCCTGCATAGCCTGTTCGGGACGGGAAAACTTTTGGCTGTGGATCTGGATGCCGAGGCGTTGTGTAGCCCGTTTAAAGATGGCGCCTGGCCAGGTACGAAAAGTGGTGCCTGGAGTACCGTTTACCTTCAAAAATGGGATATGACCGAAGAACAGGCCGGCACCGATGCCGAATGAGAGCGGTTCTGAAATATCCACACCGTAAAAACGCAGCAGATTGGTGGTGACCCCGCTCTCGCAGTGCGCGTGCTGGAAATGTTCCAGGCTGAGCCGGGGAAGGGTAGCAGGGGCTTGTTCCATGCCTTATGAATCTTGTTTGTTGGAACCGAATGCCTGTAATTCTTCCACGCTGATGCCAAAGACGGTAGCGTAGCTTTTCAGGGTTGCGGGTTTTAGTTTTTTGAAAACCGCGGGCTTCATGTGCCGGCGCACTGTCCAGCGCCATTTGCCCACATAGCGGGCTAAGATGGGAAGGTCCATCAGGCACTTTTGCATGAAATAAACGATGGGGCTGAGTTGTCCCGAGCGTACGGCCGCTTCTGTTTCTCGAAGGCTTTCATTCACCTCATCCCAGGCACTTTGTGTGGCGATGTTTTCGGCTTCCCAGCCCACAGAGGCTACTCCAGTGTAATGCCCTTCGCGGTCGGTGGCATACATCAGCTTGCGCAGGGTGTCGCGCTCTTTGTAGTGCAGGCCTTCCTGCGGCACTTCATCGAGATGCATAAGGGGGTGAAGTTAAGAGTAGCCTAAAGCTCATGAGCTGGATTTATTCATGAGCTTCCTGTTGTACTGCCCGAACTATGCCTGTTGGTTCATATAGGCCGCTGATGCTTCCAAAGCTTCAAAAAATGGTTCGCCCCACTTCCGGATGATGGGGGCTTTTAGGAATTGATAAACGGGCACTTTGAGTTTTTTGCCCAGCTTACAGGCAGGTCGGCACAACACCTTCCGGGGTTCGTAGTTCAGCGCCGTGTAGCCAGATGATTCAGTGACCCGGATGGGAAAAAGATGGCAGGAAATAGGTTTCTGGAAAGCAATTTTTCCATCCAGAAAAGCACGTTCGATACCGCATTTGACGATGCCTAGTTCATCATGGTAGGCATAGGCGCAAATGCCGCCACCGAGAGTAGGTGTCACGTGGCCAAACTCATCATCCTCGGTATGGGTGCCTTGTTTTTCTATTTCGGCAATTCCTTCTTTTGTCAGGTAAGGCTTCACTCGGGGATAGATATCTGCAAGGATTTGGACTTCTTCTTCATTGATTGGTGCGCCACAGTCGCCATCTACACAGCAACCGCCTTTGCAGGCCTTGAGGTCGCATACAAATTCTGCTTGCAACACGGCATCGGCTACCAGTACATCATCAATCGCAATCATTTTTTTTGGGGGGGGGGGAATCTGGTAAAGGTAGGAGGCGGGTGAGCGCATTCTGACTTTGAACGGAGGGAGAATGATGGCATCATCTTTTCTAACAGAAATGGATTCGGAAAGCTTTTGCCTGAATTCAAAGCAGAATGTGAAATCCTGCTGGAGGCAAGGCAAGGGACTTGTATTGGCTTACATTCGTCATCCCACAGGATTCTTTTATTATTTGAAAATAGGCAACTGAATCATTCTGAAAGCAAGCGTAAATGCAATGAAAAACATCTAGTGAAGCCGCTTTCAGCAAGAGTGAATCTCAGGAAGGTTGTGTGTGTGAAACCCTGCGTTGTTATCGTGCGGCGCGGGGATTTCCTTTTTTAGGGCTGTTCCCGCCCTGCTTATATCGCTACATGAAGTCGGATGGAAGCAATACTGGCTGGTCCCCGGTCTTTGTTATAGCCGGGATTCAGGCAAAGCTGATAGTCTGCGCTGAGCCAAAGACCTTCTTTGCGTAATTGTGCGCTGTAATAGGTTTCCAGGATGCTTTCAGGGCTATAATTGAGTGCTCCATCACCCAGCATAAATCCATCACCGCCTGCTGCGATATAGTCGCGATGTTCCCGGCTCAGGCCATTTACTACACAGGCCACACCGAGCATATCTTCATTGCGTTTCCAGGGAGTGCCTTTCAGTTGCGCACCGATGGCCAGGCTTTGGTCAATCTCAGTAAAGCACCAGGTTTCATTCTTCCCGTCATTCCATCCCGCTCTCAGAAATGCGCTCAGGTTGTCATTCAGTTTCTGGTCGGCACTGATGGCAAATCCTGTTTTGGTTCTCCCGTCCCGTCGTGTCCGGATGATATCCGGTTTTTGCCCCAAGGCTGCACCCAAACTGATGGCCTGAGCATAGTTGCCCATATGGGTTTGGTTTTGGTAGAACAGCAAGCGGATATTTCCGCTTTTTCCTTTGAACTTGTATTGCCGGTCTATCTCTGAATTCCAGGCGATACTCTTGCTTAAGTGCATGTCCAGTTCATCTCCATTGGCCTCTTTAGGCAGCGCAGCCGCTGCGATTTTATAGCTCCAATTTTTGAGCGAAAGCGTTGCCGTGGCTGCCAGTGTATAGCCCCGCACATTGGCGGCATAATCCCAGGCACCGGTGTTCATCAATGCCCAGTTCATAAACTGAGTACGAGGAGAATTACTGACTTGGTTCTGATCGAATTGATCGCCTAAAGAATACTTTCCGACAGTGAGCCGTAGGTAATTTTTGGGTGCGATACCAGCCAGGGTATTGGCATCGTCTGTGATGGTGTCGGTTTCTTTTGGCCCAATGGAAAATGTCTGTGAAATATAGGCCCGGCCTAAATAAAGGGTCGGTGCGGGGTCGCCAATACGGGTCGTTTCGCCATTGGAAGAACCGGCCATTCCTACTGCCCCGCTCAGGCCGCTGCCTCCTGCTATTTCCGGATTCACATACGCTTCAGCTCCTTTCCAAAGACGCATTCCACCAAAGAGCGACAGGGTTAACGAGTTCTCTTTTTCTTCATTAGCATCCAGGCTATTGGGGCCTGAATAGGGTGCGTGAAACCGGGCACTGTATTGATAGATGTATGTGGTCTGGAAGTGCAGGTTGAAGGCTTGCTGATAGGCTGTCTCTGGCTGCATGCCCGTTTGGGAATGGGCCGTGCTGACGGATGCCCATACAAGGGGTAGTATGGCTATAGAACGCATGAAATATCGGTGAAGTGCAAAACTAAGGAGCTAATTGTTAGATTGAGCTAACAATAATTAAATTCTAGCAGTTCCTACCCTGCAGAATTTTCTTCGGTAGTCCTGGGGGTTCAGGCCGGTAACTTGGCGAAACACCTTCCGGAAGCTTTTCAGGTCATTGTAGCCAGCTTCTGCCATCACCTGGTTCATGTCGCTGTCCGTATTCTCCAAGGTCTTTTTAGCGGCTTCCATTTTTACCCTTTGAATGTATTCGATGGGTGTGTTGCCGGTGGCTTCTTTAAATTTTCGGATGAAGTTGCGCTTACTCATGTGTGCCTGTGCCGCCACCTGTTCAATAGGAATAGGCTGGGAATAATGTGCTTCGATAAAATGTTGTGCTATTAGGATGCGTTCATCGCCATGGCTGCGCTGGCCCTGAAATATGCTGAAATGGCTTTGGCGGCCTTTGTCGAGATCTATGTTGAACATTTTACTCACCATCACTGCCAGTTCCCGGCTGTGGAATTTTTCGATGAGATACAGCACCAGATTCCAGGAGAGCAAAGCCCCGCCGCTGGTGTATATACCTTCCTTATCGGTCATCAGCACATCAGGCAGGAACTTGATTTGCGGGTAACGCAACTTCAGGTCCGGGATGGCGAACCAATGAGCGGTGGCATCTTTTCCATTTAGCAAACCAGCTTCCGCGAGGAAATAAACACCAAAACATAGTGAGCCTATTTCCACACCGGATTGATATTGTTTCTTCAACCAATTCGTCAGCCTGTCATGCCGCTCCAAGATCAAATCTGGTGGCGCGTTGAAGGCGGGAACGAGGATGAGGTCGGCCTTACTATCCTGATGAACATCCAATGAGCAGATAATTTCTGCTGGCACAGTAAGCGGCAGGTTCCCAGTTGTCTGTTCGCTTATGATTTCCAGATTGAAAAAGGGCTCTTGTCCCATATCTGCAAGGCATCGGTTCGCTACCCCTAGCATATCCATCACGCCGGATATGGAGGAAAGTACCGCTTCTTCATAAGCCAGTAAAGCAATAGTCATCAAAAAGAGAATGAGACGGAATCGTTTTTAGGGGAATGTTTAAGCCTCCAAATATCCCATTAGAACAAGTATTTTCAAGTTTCATCTATTCAAGCCAACCAATATGAAAATCATCAAACGCATCCTCCTCGTCGTGGTCATCATCATTGCGATTCCCTTTATTGTTGCCTTGTTCCTGCCCAGGAATTATTCAGTCAGTCGGGAAATCGTCATCCAACGCCCCCGCATGGAAGTCTTTTCCTTCGTGCGCCTGCTCCGAAACCAGGAGCAATACAGTGTTTGGTCCAAGCTGGACCCTCAAATGAAACAGAGCTTTCGGGGTGTGGATGGGCAGGTAGGCTTTGTGTCTGCCTGGGATGGGAACGAAAAAGTGGGAAAAGGGGAACAGGAAATCACAGCTATTCAGGATGGCGAACGTGTGGATATGGATTTGCGTTTTGAAAAGCCCTGGAAGTCGGAGGCAAAGGCCCATTTGAGCACTGCCGATGCAGGCCCGGGCCAGACAAAAGTGACCTGGACCTTTGAAGGACATTCATCCTGGCCCATGAATTTTATGACCCTTTTTATGAATGATATGATTGGCAAAGACCTTCAAAAAGGGCTCGAAAACCTAAAGCAAACCTTGGAACAAAGCCCAACAACTACGATGCATTAATCTGCGCTCACTTGCCTTTACCGAAGGCACCCTGCATCTGGTGGACTAATCTTCCTTGGGCTTATTCGCATCCTTAGAGCTCCGGAAGTATTGCTGCAAGCTGGAAAAGGCAGAGAGTGGATAGTTGGCATATTGGCTGACAGACCACATTTTTAAGATCCGCTCGCGGCTGCGTTCTTCCTGCAATAAATGGTCGCGTGCGGCCAGCAAATCAAACTGGGTGATGAGCCCACGAAGTTTGCTGGGATCTAGACGATCCACTACAGGTAATACCCCGACCCTATTCAGTGCCATTCGGTCGGCAATTGCCCGCAGAGACTCTTCCGGGTTTGTGGTAATCATGTCTGTCCGCATCAGCTCATCCACCGTTCCGCTCAGTTCATCTTTCAAGGCCCTTTCCAGCACATCCTGCCAGGAAATCACACCCAGCAATTTGTCTTCTGCATCTACGACCGGTATCAGCCTTTGTTTTCTCATCTCGTGCTGTGCCTGGATGGTTTCTTTCACCTGGCTCATTCGGGTGCCGGTCTGTATGGTCAGGATATTTGTGGACATCACCTCTTCTACAAACAACACCTTGAGTGGCTCAACGGCATATTCGCGTAGGACATGAAAGCCCCGGCGGGCCACCTTCTCCGTCAGGATGGATCGTTTGAGTGTGAGCACACTGATCAAGTGAGCCAGTGTGACGGTGATGAGCAACGGAAGGAAGAGGTCGGTGGAGTGAGTTAGTTCAATCGGAAATACAATCGAAGTAAACGGGGAGCGCATGACGCCGGCCAGGGCACCGGCCATTCCCAGCAAGGCCCATTCTGACGGTACTTTATCCGGGAAAGCCAGTCCCAGCAAGCCTCCCAATGCGGCCCCCATGATCAGGATGGGCGCCAGGATGCCTCCGCTGGTTCCGGAACCCAAAGCCACTGCCCAGATGATGAGCTTGACGACGAAAATGCTGATAAGGGAACTGATAGCAATAGTGCCGGCCAGTTCATCGGCAATGGTAACATACCCTACACCCAGGGCCTGTGGCTCGATGACGCCACCTACACCCACGATTAGCCCGCCGATAATGGGCCACCACATCCAATGAATGGGCAGTTTTCTGAACGCATCTTCTGCACCATACACCGCCTTGGTCAGCACCCAGGCCATAGCGCCACAGGCAAGGCCCAGAATCACGGCATCTAGTAGCCCGGTGCTGCCTAATTCCGGCATCTTAGATACCGGGAACAGAGGTTCCGGATTCATCCATCCCTGGTGTACAAACCCATGCCGGATGGCATCTGCTACGGCACTGGCTATTGCTGCCGGAACAAATGAGCGGGGTTTCCATTCAAATAATAATAGCTCCACTCCCAATATGACCGCTGCAATGGGCGTTCCAAATACGGCGCTCATGCCCGCAACAGCTCCGGCAACGAGCAGGCTTCGCCGTTCAATTGCAGTCAGGTTGAGAAATTGAGCCAGCACAGAGCCTACAGCTCCGCCTGTCAGGATGATCGGCCCTTCTGCGCCAAAGGGGCCGCCCGTCCCAATGCTAATCGCGCTGGCAATAGGTTTCAGGATGGTTAGTTTTGGCTCCACCTTACTGCCGCCCACCAGGATGGTTTCCATCGCCTCGGGGATGCCATGCCCCCGGATTCGCTCGGAACCATATCGCGCCATAAGCCCTACGATCAGACCGCCTCCCATAGGGATAAGCACGGCCAGCCAGCCTAAGGTGTTGTTTCTGGGCGAGCTGAGGTGGTAGTCCCAATGCTGATAGTAGAGGTAGTTGCTGATGAGCGCTATCAGGTCTATCAGGACAATAGCTATCAGGGCACCGAAAATACCAACGATGATAGCAATGGGTACCAGCTTTAAGATGGATCTTGTCGTGGTAAAGTCGCTCAGCTTACGTGCAACGCCAGTGGCTGGGGCGAATTTGGCGTTGTGGATATTCTCAGTACGTTTCATAGGCTATTCAGAGCATTCCTGTTTGGATGGTTTTGAAAGCCAATGAGCATTGACTTCTTTTTATGCCGGGCTGGTTTATTTCTATGCATAAAATCATGAATAAGCTACGGCATAAAAAAACTAAACCAATAATCCGGAGGCCCTTTGTGGCTTTCTCCCCCCTGCCTGATTCCTCCTCTTGCTCCCGAATCTCGAATCGAACTTGAATCCCATCAGGAAGCCTCGTTAGAATTTTCCACTCAGGCAAGCCTCCTGTCTAAAAAACGAATCGCTTTTCGTGCCCCTTCCGGGCTAATCATCTCTTGTAATATTCCTGCCGGGTGAAAGCTCAATGCAGGGGCTACGCGCAGCTTTGAGCGGAGTAAGTCGCGCAGGCTTTCTTCCTGTCCGGATTCCTGAACTGAGGCCTGCAGATGCAGCCGGAGTTCATCCAGGCCTTGCTCATTGCTGTAGGCTTCCAACAGATATGCTTGCACGAATGGAACATCGTTTAGCACTTCATAGACAGTAGTGGGAAATAAAGTGGTACCCTTAAATTTTATCATTTGGCCTTTTCGCCCCAGCACCGGTCCCAGCCTTTTAGACAATCGTCCGCAGGAGCAAGTTTCGGCATGAAGTGCCGCGACATCACCGGTGCGATAGCGTAGTAAAGGCATCCCTTCAATGCCCAGGGGGGTGACGACCACTTCTCCGCTTGCTCCATCGGGTACTGGTTCGCCATTCGCTCCAATTATTTCAACGATACACAACTCAGGATGATGATGCCCGCCCCTGCCTGCACTGCATTCGGTGAAGGCTGTTTGTATTTCTGTGGACGCGTAGGTGCTATAGAGCTTGAGTGGCCACCGGGCTTGCAATTGCTTGCCCAGTGTGTTCAGCGAAAAGTCGTTTCGACGAAGGCTTTCGCCAATGCAGATAGCCCTTTTTAGGCTGCTTTTACTCAGGTCAATGCCCTGTTCAATTGCCCAGTTTGCCATTGCCATTAGAAACGAAGGCACCGCAACGAGGGTGGTGCTGCCCAGGCGTTGAATTGTTTCCCATTGCATTGCAGGAAGGCCCGGGCCACAACGCACCAATGAAGCACCCATCCGGCGAATACCGCTGTAATAGGCCATGCCTGCCATAAACTGCCTGTCCAGTGTGAGGGCCAGTTGATAGACATCCTCCGAGCTGCCATCCGCTATTTGAAAGGATTGACTTTCGTTGTAAGCAAGACGCTGCAAATCATTTTCTGTCAGTGCAAGGGTGACCGGCTTGCCCATGGTGCCCGAGGTGGTCATGTATTCACGAATCGCTGAGCGGGGCGTACACAGGAATTCCCAATTCTGCTGCTGAATATCTTCTTTGCCGGTAAAGGGAAGTAGCCTCAGGTCTTCCAGGCTATTGATGGAAGGAGGCGATAACGAACGAAGCTTTTCTTGATAAAATGGAGACCGTTTGGTCACGTATCGGAGCAAGCGCTGCAAAGCATCAAGCTGATAGGCTTCTTGCAAGGCAAATGAAGAAAAGGCAAGATTTCCGGGGAAAGGATGCATGAGAGCAAGGTAAGAGAATGCAAGCTTGCTGCTCTTTGACCAAGCACCTCCTTCCCTGATTGAAACGATTTCTGGAAGGAGCAGATGAAACAAGCGATTACAAAAAAGATTTCTAAAGCAGGATTGTCTTTCCTAAAATTTCATAAGAGAAATTAGCTTGCATACGGCCAGAATTTACAGGTCAAAATGATTTTTCAATGAAACGCTTTACTACTCTTTGCTTGTTGGCACTAACTCTTTCGGGTTCCAGTAACGCGCAATCCTCCGACTTGGGCATCCGGGAACAATCCTATGTGTTTAAGCCTTCGTTTATCCTAACGGAATTAGGGCTGAAGAAAATGATCAGCCACCCGGAACAGTATTATCTCAGGGTAACTCCCGATTCGATTATCTGCTTCTTGCCAGCACCGAAAAGGCGGTATAAGGCGGGAGCCATACCCATGAAAGAGGGCAAGCCTGATTTTTCTAAAATCACTTTTGAAGAAAAATTTGCCATCAGGGGCTATCGGTCTAAGGTGAAAGAAGAAACCAAAAACGAAACCCAGATTCAGCTAGTCCCAAAGGCTAAAGGCCGTATTCTGCAAGTGCGGCTCAATGTCTTGCCGGGTGGTGGCACCACGCTTGCCATCGGCAATACAGATTATGAGGCCATCACGTATGCCGGAAGAATCGCCGCCGTCAGTCTGCCCAACAAAAAGCACAAATAGAAAATTTCAGTTTTTCCGGGTACTGTTCTTCCCCCATCTTTTTTAGCAATTGACCATGACCGTGGTCACGCACAGCCCCGATTTCAAGGGCTACCTTTGGCCCCGACTTTTTGCAGCGATCCACCATCATGGCAGCCGACTTCTCGTTTATTTCAAACGCACACCCCCAATTCATCGAAGGGCTTTACACCGATTATCTCAGAAACCCGGAGGGTATTGACCCCGAATGGGCTTCCTTCTTCAAAGGCTTTGATTATGCCTTGGACCGCAATGGCGGCTCGGCCCTCAACTCCAGCACCACCGGCAGCATCAACAGTGGCCAGATGGCCAAAGAATTTGCCGTCTTTCGCATGATTCGTGCCTACCGCAAAAGGGGCCACCTGCTCGCTACCACCAACCCCATCCGCCCCCGTAAAGACCGGAAACCCTTTCTGGCATTGGCCGATTTTGGATTAGACGACAGTGACCTCAATACGGTCTTTGCCGCAGGTCAATATGTTGGAAAAGCAGGCATGACGCTGCGCGACATCCTCGACTTCCTCAAAAAGACTTACACCGGCGATGTGGGCATCGAATACACCTACATCACAGACAAAGCCAAATGTGCCTGGGTGGAACGTGAGTTTGAAGCCATGCAGCAAATTCAGTTGAGCCTCGACCAGAAGAAACGCATCCTGGAAAAACTCAATGAAGGCGTCGTCTTTGAAAAGTTTCTTCAGACAAAATTTATCGGCCAGAAACGCTTTTCCCTGGAAGGCGGCGAAAGCACCATCCCCTTCCTCAACACCGTCATCAATGAAGCCAGCCGGGATGGCGTGAAGGAAGTGGTGATTGGCATGGCACATCGGGGCCGCCTCAATGTGTTGGCCAACATCCTCGGCAAAACCTACGAGCAGATTTTTTCAGAATTTGAAGGCGATATGCCCGCAGACATGACGATGGGCTCCGGCGATGTGAAATACCACCTCGGATTTAGGGCTACTCATAAGACGCCGGATGGAACAGAGGTGAACGTACAGCTTTGCCCCAACCCTTCCCACCTGGAAGTCGTAAACCCGGTCGTGGCAGGCTTTTCCCGCGCCAAGGCCGATGCCATTTACAACCATGAATATGACCGTGTGCTGCCCATTTTCATTCATGGCGATTCTGCCGTTGCCGGCCAGGGTGTGGTCTATGAGCTGCTTCAGATGAGCGAACTGAAAGGATATGACACCGGGGGCGCCATTCATTTTATCATCAACAATCAAATTGGCTTTACCACTGATTTTGATGATGCCCGTTCCTCAGATTATTGCACCAGCATCGCCTCGATGGTGCAGGCTCCCGTATTGCACGTGAACGGCGATGACCCAGAAGCTGTAGTGAAATGTGCTATGCTGGCAGCTAAGTATCGTCAGCAGTTCAATGAAGACATTTTCGTGGACATGGTCTGCTACCGCCGCCACGGCCATAATGAAGGCGACGACCCGGCCTTCACGCAGCCCCTGATGTACGACCTGATTAAGAAACACCCCAACCCCCGCGAAGTTTATAACGAAAAGCTGATTGCCCGTGGCGATGTGGATGGGGAACTGGCGCAGGAAATGGAAGCGAAGTATTGGAAGACCCTCCAGGACCGCCTTGACGAAGTGAAACAAAAGCTGCGCCCCTATAAACTTCAGCCTCCTGAAAAAGCCTGGGAACAGCTCATCATAGCCCGTGCAGTTGATTTTGAAAAATCTCCCGAGACTGGAATCTCGAAAAAAGAATTAGAAAATCTGGTGCCCCGCCTGATGCAGGCCCCGGATGGATTTACTCCTCTGCGTAAAATCAAAAAACTTCTCGACGATAAACTGAAACTCTATGAAACGGAGCAAAAGTTGGACTGGTCCACTGCAGAGCTCCTCGCTTATGCCAGCTTAGTAGCGGAAGGTCATGATGTGCGCATGAGCGGCCAGGACGTACAGCGCGGCACCTTCAGCCACCGGCACGCCGTCCTCCACGATGAGCAAACTAATGCGCAATACAACCGTGTGGAGTTTGCTGCCGAGGCTACCCGGGGCGATACCCGGTTTTACATCTACAACTCACTACTTTCTGAGTTCGCAGTGCTCGGCTTTGAATATGGTTATTCCATTGCCAACCCCGGCACCCTGACAATCTGGGAAGCACAGTTTGGCGATTTCGCAAACGGCTGCCAAACCGTGATTGACCAATACATCGCCTCTGCCGAAACAAAATGGCAGAAGATGAGTGGCCTGGTCGTGCTGCTGCCGCATGGCTATGAAGGTCAGGGGCCGGAACACTCTTCCGCCCGCATGGAGCGTTTCCTGCAACTCTGTGCCGAAGAAAATATGGCCGTGACCAATGTCACCACGGCAGCCAACTTCTTCCATGCCTTGCGCCGCCAGTTGACCTGGAACTTCCGGGTGCCGCTCATCAATTTCTCACCCAAGGCCAACCTGCGCCTGCACCGTGCCTATTCCACCAAAGAAGAATTTACCTCTGGCTCGTTTCAGGAATTGATAGATGACAGCAGCATTCAGGCACCGGGTACCGTGCAACGGGTGATCCTCTGTACCGGAAAGATTTTCTATGAACTTTCCGATAAGCAGGAAGCCGATCAGCGCAAGGATGTGGCCATCCTCCGACTGGAACAATTGTACCCCTTGCCAACGACTCAATTGCAGGCTATGCAGGCTAAATACAAAAACGCTGAATGGATTTGGGTGCAGGAAGAACCGCTCAATGCCGGCGCCGCTTCTTTCCTGAATATGCACTGTCATATACCGTTTAAGAAAATGGTATCTCGTGGTTTTCATGCCGCTTCTGCCACCGGATTCGGCAAACAGCATGCTCAGGAGCAGGCAAAGATTCTGGAAGAAGCATTTGCTTCCTGAACCCAGGCGCTTTTATTGGATAGCCAGTTCGAACAGACACCCATGTTTTGAGGGGTATTCAAACCTCGATTCGTTTTTGGAATGGTTGTGTAAAGGTCAGACTGTTGCAAATTGCAACTCAGATTCCCATTCCGATACTCCCTCGTGCGATTACAGATTTCCCTTGCCTTGCCGCCCCAAACGGCAGCCGATGAAGCACTCTTTCGGGAATCACTAGCCGCCGCAGCAGGTGTTGCCCCGCAGCGCATCACGGGTTATCGCATCCTGAAACGCAGCATTGATGCACGCTCCCGCACAACAGGGGTGCAGATCGTGCAGCAAGTGGCGCTGCATATTGATGAACCCATGCAGCCGCAGCAGGCATTTGAATTGCCCTTAAAGGATGTACACCATGCGCCGCCGGTTCTAATTGTTGGTGCCGGCCCTGCCGGGCTTTTTGCGGCCTTGGAGTTGATTCAGATTGGCATCAAGCCGGTGATTTGGGAACGGGGTAAAGATGTTCGGGCTCGCCGCCGCGACCTGGCGCAAATCAACCGCGAGGGGGTTGTGAACCCGGAGAGTAACTACTGCTTTGGCGAAGGCGGTGCCGGCACCTACTCCGATGGTAAGCTCTACACCCGATCCACCAAGCGGGGGGATGTAGCCCGAATCCTGGAAACGTTCATCCTTTTTGGTGCCGATGAGCACATCCGGTATGAAGCCCATCCGCACATTGGCACCAACAAGCTGCCCCATATAATCACGGCCATGCGGCTTTGTATCGAGCAATACGGGGGAGAAGTGCATTTTCAAAAAAAACTTCATAGCATCGCAAGGAACAACGGACAAATCATTGCAGCCCTCAGTGCTGACGGGGAACGGTTGCCGGTAGCTGAAATCATCCTGGCAACCGGTCATTCCGCCCGGGATATTTTCCGGATGCTGCATGCGCAAAACATCCTCATCGAAGCCAAGGAATTTGCACTCGGTGTTCGCATCGAGCATCCGCAGGCGCTGATAGATTCCATCCAATACCACTGCGCCCTGCGTGGTGATTATCTGCCACCAGCATCTTACTCATTGGTGGCACAGGAACAGGGGCGGGGTGTGTTTTCTTTTTGCATGTGCCCGGGTGGCATCATCGCTCCGGCTGCCACAGCACCTGGAGAAATTGTGGTGAATGGCTGGAGCCCTTCCAAACGCAACAACCCCTTTGCAAACTCAGGCACGGTGGTCACAGTGGGTATGCGTGATTTTAAGGCTGCCGGTTTTCATGGGCCTTTGGCAGCCCTTAACTATCAGGAAATGGTGGAGCAAAAAGCCTTTGCTCTGGGAGGCGGGAAGCTCGTTGCGCCGGCTCAGCGCATGACGGATTTTGCCCACAAGAAGCTTTCGGCTTCGCTGCCTCCCTGCTCCTACCTGCCGGGTATTTCCAGCGTGGATTTGGATGAAGTCCTGCCCGCTCCTGTTGCCTCATCCCTGCGCCTGGCCCTGATGGATTTTGGGAAAAAAATGAAAGGCTATTTCAGCCAGGATGCCTTGCTGGTGGCAACGGAATCGAGAACCTCCTCGCCGCTGCGCATCCCGCGTAATGCAGATAATCTCCAACACCCGCAGATCAAAGGGTTATACCCATGCTCAGAAGGGGCTGGTTATGCAGGAGGCATTGTGAGTGCCGCTATGGACGGGGTACGATGTGCCCAGGCATTGGCCGTATCCAAGTCTCTTTCCTGAGCTTTGGGACTGAAAAATCGGATGTGTTTTTGATTTTTTTAGCCGGCTTTCGGAATGCTATGGAGCATCCGTTGCGTCGCACTCTTC
>JAFDYC010000056.1 GCA_018267625.1 Bacteroidota bacterium | reverse complement strand
CGTCAAAAACATGGGGCAAGCTTGTAGCCTATCCCAATCCGGTTCAGGATGTGCTACGGGTGTCCGGCGCCCTGCCCGCTGCGGCCTACCAAATTCTGGACCTGAGTGGGCGGAGTGTGCAATCCGGAACCATATCGCTGAACCTGCAAGTATCCACATCCGGGCTGGCGCCGGGCAGCTACCTGCTGCAGGTGGGCGATGGGCCAGGCCGCCAAACCACCCGATTTATCAAACAATAAAAAAACCGTTGGCACAAATTGAAAAGCGAGGCTACTTCCTGCTCATCACGGCGCAAGGAATAGACCTGACCGGAAGGTTGAGTAAGGCGTAGGGTTTCGTTTTTCAGCGCCTGCATACTAAGCTGTCCTGTTTGGGGCAGCTTAGTGGGTTTAGGATGGCTGCCAATCCGCGCTATCTGCGAAAAGCCGAACAGCGAACAGAACCCCGAGGGGTGCGACGCAACGGAAGCTGCCTCGGATTACGCAAGCTGGCTTAAAAAATCAGGTTGCAGGCTGAAGCGGCGTCCTGCTGCCCACTTGCCGACCCCTTCGCCTTGCTTACCGACAGGTAGTGTAATACAGCCTACTGGCCTTAACCTGAGCTCCGTAGCACGGCTACATTTGCTGGAAACAAATCAAACGATCATGGACGAGCAGGGAAAGTGGCAGCGGCCGGGCCGCGAAGATTGGCAGCGACAGCGGGACCAATGGAGGCAGCAACGTGCGGAGTGGCATCGGGATCACCGGCGGAGCTGTAACGGAAATAATCGGGCGGGACGTACCATTTTTGGGATTGCCATCCTGCTCATTGGTATTGTGTTCTTGCTGCAATCGGTGTTTCCGAATTTCCCCGGCCCGCATTTTGGCTGGCCCCTGATTGTGATAATCATCGGGCTGCTCATCGGCATCAAGCACCGTTTTCGCAACCATTCCTGGTGGTTTCTTATCCTTATTGGTCTTGCCTATTCGTTTCCGTTTACACTGCCCAATGGGGTTTCTTCCCTGAGGATACTTTGGCCGGTGGTGCTTCTGGCGGGTGGCCTGGCCATCATTTTTTCGAAAAAATCATTTCCCCGTCCCCTGCCTTCGGAATGGGAGCGCAAAGCGGAGCCGGTAGTGACAGAAGATGCGGACACGCTGCGGGTGGATGCTATGTTTGGCGGACGTAAGGAAGTAGTTACATCCCGAAATTTTAAAGGCGGTATTGTCCGGGCTACATTCTCGGGCGTGGAGCTGAACCTGAGTGCAGCAGAAGGTGGAGCAGCCCCTATGGTGCTGGACTTGCAGGTCACCTTCGGAGGTGTGGAGCTGATTGTGCCTTCCCACTGGGATATTCAAAATGAAATTCAGGCTACACTGGGGAGTATCGAAGATTCCCGGAAAGTGCGTACGCAGGATTCCGGGGCCGTCACCCGACTGCTGGTGTTGCGCGGTTCGTGCAGCTTTGGCTCCGTTGAAATAAAAAGCTATTAAGGCAAGAACGAGTTTATGTCAAGCAGCAAGAAAATCTGGTGGCTGATACCCTCCATATGCCTCGGTGCTGCCGTGCTGACGCTGCTCTTGCTTTTAGAGCTGGGCGGCTTGAGCCCCCTGTTAGCCTTCAAAGAAGGCCTGGCGATGGAACTGTCGTTGCTGCTGACCGTGCTGCCGGCGATGTTGCTCATCAATGCCTACCCGACCAAGGTGGGCATCCTGATGTATGCCGTGGTGACCGGCTTGGTATTGGGTATTTTGGGGGCTGAGTTGCATTGCATCGCCCGCAACCTGCTGATGAGCGATGCAGAGATGCTGCAGGATGCTGCATGGGTAGCCCGAAGCCAGGCAAGCCTCTGGATACTCTACCCGGGCCTGCTGCTCTTTTTCAGTGTGTTTCAGGCGCAGCAACGCCGCCTCGCAGAAATTCAGGAGCGCTATGCACAACAACAGGATGCTGCTTCGCTGCTCAAGGAAGCCGAGCTGTTCAAATTGCGCCAGCAGCTTCAGCCTCATTTTCTGTACAACAGCCTCAACGCTATTTCAGCCCTCACCATCACCGCGCCCGACAAAGCCACCGAGATGATTAGTCGCCTCGCAGATTTCTTGCGAACTGCAGTGAAGCAAGGAAAACGAGAGCTGGTGCCGCTGCGCGAAGAGCTGGACTATCTGCGGCAATATCTCTGGATAGAAGCGGTGCGTTTTGGAGACCGCCTGCGCATTGACTGGTCGGGGCAAGAGGCAGGAGACACGACCCTTATTCCGCCCTTTTTGCTACAGCCCCTGATGGAAAATGCCATCCGCTATGGAGTGTATGGAAAGACCGGCGCAGTAACTATCAGCATCCACATAGAGCAGCGGGCGAACATGCTCCGGGTCTGTATCCGCAATCCTTATGACCCTTCCCTAAAACCCACACGGGGCACCGGCTTCGGCCTCGAAGGGGTGCGCCGCCGCCTCTGGTTAGTGTATGCCCGTCAAGACCTGCTGCTGACCGCTGAGGCCGACGGATATTTTGAAACCACTTTGCAAATTCCTCAATAACCCTATGTACAAGGTCATACTCATTGATGACGAACCCCTGGCCCGCCAACTGCTCCAGAGCCTGTTGTCCGCGTATCCTCAATTTGACATCATCGCTGAGTGCGGGGATGGCTTCGAAGGCTTTAAAGCGATTCAGCAGCACGCGCCCGACCTGATATTCTTAGATGTGCAGATGCCGAGGCTCAGTGGTTTTGAAATGCTGGAACTGCTAGACGAAGCGCCATCCGTGATTTTCACTACTGCTTTCGACCAATATGCCATGGATGCTTTCGAGGCTCATGCTATTGATTATTTACTCAAGCCGCTGAGCCGGGAACGATTTGACAAGGCAATAGAAAAATGGCTGAAAACAGCAGACACCCGGCCGGGCATTCAAGCCTTGCCTGCCTTGGCTGAAAGTGTGGCTGCGGGCTATGCACAACGCATCGTAGTGAAAGACCGTGGCGCCATCCGCATCATTCCCGCAAATGACATCCTGCATATCGAAGCTGCGGACGACTATGTGAAGATTTTTACCCGGGAAGGCAATTTTTTAAAGAAAGCCACGATGGGGCATATTGAAGCATCGTTAGACCCGGCACAGTTTGTTCGGGTGCATCGTTCGGCCATCATTCCCGTGGGGCAGATTGCGAAGATTGAACCTTACGAAAAAGAAAGCCACATTGCCAGGCTGCAAAGTGGAGCCAAAGTGCCGGTGAGCAAGGCCGGTATGATGAAGCTGAAGCAAGTGCTGGGCTGGTAGGCATGGGCCTGTTTCTTTAGGCAGGAAGCTTATTGGAGCGTTCAGGAGCAATAGCCTTTATTTTTCAGAAAAGGGCCGATTTTACTGCTCGCTTGAAGCTCAGAGGCTACAACTCAGCTACTTTTGACGATTGCTTTCGCGCGAATGTCTCTGCCTCCCTTTCTCAAACTTGCTTATCGCCTAGGAACCGAAGAAGTGATTCGTCGCGGCAAGCGGATATTCCTTACCCAGGGAGTACAGTTTCTGGATGTGGATCATCTGTTGCATCAGGTGCGTTTCCGCGTCCGCAACGACCAGTATCAGAATTACTACACGGTCACCGTTTCAAAGTATCATGATGAGCACGCCCTGTCGGTGCGCTGCCAGTGCCCGTACAACTTAGGAGAAATATGCCGTCATGAAGTCGCGGCCTTATTTCAGCTCAATGAAATGGCGACAGCCGGCTTTTTTGAGCAGGCAGAAATTCAGTTTGAGCAATCCCATACCCTGGTGCGGATGCGGGCAGTGAGCTATGAATTACTTGCTGTTTTCACCGCGCCGGATTCCTACGCCATCGCAAAAGAATGGGCTGCTGAACGAAGGGTGACCCACATCGTTGCCCAGCAGGAGCGCCTGAGTGCGGATGTGCCCGATGAGGGGCAACTCTTTCATGTTGCCTTGCGCCAGAATGATGAGCGATATTTTGACACGTCCTGCTCTTGCGCCGAACGTTCGCATCCACTATGCCGCCACAAAGCAGCCGTTTTCATTCAGTTGTTGCAGGAGCGGGGTGAAGCCTTTTTCAAATCGCTTCAAAACTGGGATGCGCAGAAAGAAAAGTTGCTGGCTCAATATGGTTTCTCACTGAAGGACAATCTGGAGGGCAAATTTGAATTCAGCTATCAGGATGGCCGGCCCATGTTGCGGGTGCTCGATCCTTCCATTAAAAAAATTGCCGTGCCTGTGGCTGTGCCAGAGCCCGCCTTGCAGATGGTGGAAGTGTCGAATCAGGAAAGTTTGCCGGAAAAACAAACGCAGCGACTGGGTGTGGTGGTGGATACAACAGAAAAGCTTTTTCCGTGCCTGAGTTTCCGGCTGTTGGCCGGCGAGGCAGAGGCTGAAGGGCATCAATTCATCGGTGCGGTGGAGCTGCCTGATTTACGGCAATACATTGCGGCAAATCGTTACCCCCAGCAAGACCGGGAGCTAATCGGCGCCTTGCGCAAACTGGGCGTAGATGAATTGTTGCGCTACCTCAAAAAGGCCATGCCCTTTGGGGAGCTTTGGGATACGCCCGCAGAAGTGCTTAATGATTCTATCTCTTGCGAATTGCGCCATGCCGTATGGGAATTTTTATTGCCTCGCTACCATAGGCTGTTGAGTCAATGGAGCCAACACCCATTATGTTTTGTGCATCGGGCAGGTGCGGAAATAAATAGCCAGAGCCTGACGCCTGTGGCCTTTTCGGAACTGCTGGCCCAGCCCGTTTTGCGCATAGCGCCCAAAGAAAACCATATCGAAATCGTACTGGCTTTTGACATTGGTGTACAACGCATAGCCTTCCCGGATTGCAAGATGCTGAATGAAGGAATAGTTCTCCACGACTTTACGCTGCATGCACTCCCCAATGCAGAATCTTTACAGCTTACCGAGCAATTACTTCCGGATGGCATTTTAAAAATCACACAGGATGACTGGCCGGATTTTTTAGAAAAAGAGGTGCTGGGCTGGCGCAAAACCTTAACCGTTGTTTTTGATGATCGGTTGGTGGAGCAAAGCAGCAGCCTGAAACCCCGTTTGCGCCTATACCTCTCTGAGCGCGAACGGACGCTCTTGTTTCAACCGGCGTTTGTGTATGGGCCTGTTGAGGTTCGCTGGGGTTTTCAAGGAGATATTACTGCGGCACATGAAGGCCGGGTGCGCATCATCCGGCGTGATGAAGAAACCGAGCGAATATTTTTAGACAGCCTGCGCCTGCTGCATAGCGATATGCAGCGCAGCAAAGAAGCCTACCAGCTCGCAGCCGATGCCGTATTGGCGCATTCCTGGTTTTTCCGGTTTATGGATGCCATGCGCGAGCAAGGTGTGGAGGTCCTGGGTTTTGAAGGCCTGAAACAACTTCGCATTTCGACATTCAAGCCCGAGACAGAAGTAAAAGTCAGCTCCGGTATTGATTGGTTTGACACAGAAGTCAGCCTGCGGTTTGGGGAGCAACAAGTGTCTCTGACGGAAGTGAAACGCGCCGTGGCCAACAAGCAAAGCTTCGTGCCCTTGCAAGATGGTTCCATCGGCCTGCTACCCGAGGAGTGGCTGAAGAAATACAGCCTGCTGATCAAAATGGGCGAGGCGAAAGACGGAAAACTTCGGCTGCGCAAATTCCATTTCTCCGTGCTGGATGCCCTGCTGACAGAAGTAGATGAAGATGCCGTGTTGCAGGAGTTGGAAGAAAAGAAACAACAGCTCGCTGCCATCATAGACCGCGACTTCAGCAACATACCCGCTCCAGCGGACCTTAAAGCAACTCTACGTCCGTATCAGCTTGCCGGCTTTCAATGGCTGGCGTTTCTGGCCGAGGCCGGCTGGGGTGGAATCCTCGCAGATGATATGGGACTGGGAAAGACCGTGCAGGCGTTGGCCTATATGCTGCACTATGCGGAGCATAACCCGGATGCTCGGTTTATGGTGGTATGCCCCACCACGCTGATGTATAACTGGGAGGCGGAAATTCAAAAATTTGCACCAACGCTCCATCGCTGTATTCATCATGGGCCCAAACGGGCACACCGCATCAATCTGCTGCCCCAATTCCAGCTCGTCATCACCACATACGGCACCATGCGCTCCGACATTCGCTGGCTGAAAGACATCCCCTTCGACTACGTTATCCTGGACGAATCACAAGCCATTAAAAACCCACAGTCGCAGGCTGCCAAAGCCTCGCTGCTGCTGCGCTCCCGCCACAAACTGGCGCTTAGTGGCACACCCGTTCAGAACAATACTTTCGACCTGTATGCACAGATGAATTTTCTGAATCCCGGGCTATTAGGTTCCAGAGAATTTTTTGCCAATGAGTTTGCCACACCGATAGATAAGTTTCGGGAGGAAGACATCACCCAGCAATTGCGTCAGCTTGTTTATCCCTTCATGCTTCGTCGTACCAAGGAGCAGGTGGCGAAAGACCTGCCGGAGAAAACAGAAACTGTTCTGTATTGTGAAATGGGCGCCGAGCAGCGGAAGATTTACAATGCATTCCGAAACACGTACAAGGCGCAAATCCTGGGCATGATTGATGAAAAAGGAATTGAGCGCTCCAGCTTTCACATCTTGCAGGGCCTGACCCGCCTCCGGCAAATCTGCGACTCACCGGCAATCCTAAACCTGGAAGAGCCCTTGCCGAATCATTCCATCAAGAGTGAAGAATTGATTCGGGAAATCACGGAGAATGTGGGCAACCATAAGGCCCTGGTGTTTTCCCAGTTTTTGGGCATGCTTGCCATCATTAAAAAGCAATTGAAGGAAGCCGGGATCGCCTACGCCTATTTCGATGGCCAGTCATCAGCAGCGGAGCGGGAACGTGCCATTCAGGAGTTTCAAACACAGGAAAACTGCCGGGTTTTTCTCATCTCGCTGAAGGCGGGTGGGGTAGGCCTCAACCTGACCGCTGCCGACTACGTCTATCTCGTGGACCCCTGGTGGAACCCGGCTGTAGAGCAGCAGGCAATTGACCGCACGCACCGAATTGGCCAGACGAAAAACATCTTTGCCTACCGCCTCATTTGCAAAGACACAGTTGAAGAAAAAATGCTGATTCTGCAGGAGCGAAAACGGACATTGGCTGCTGATCTGGTGGCAGATGACCAATCCATGCTCAAGCGCCTCACTGCAGAAGATATTGCCTTTCTGTTCAGCTAAGCTTTGATGTTTCGGAGCATTGAGTCCAGCCTTAGCACTTGAGGAATCAATGCCTGTATCCCGTCGTTTACAATCACGAAATCACAGCGAGCTATTTTTTCGGCTTCGTCCATCTGAGCGGCCATGCGAGCTTCCACTTCCTCCCGGCTCAGTTTGCTGCGTTGCATGCTGCGTGCGATGCGTATGGCTTCCGGCGCGGAGACACCAATCATTTTATCCATGTACGCATAGCTGCCGCTTTCAAAAAACAGGGCAGCTTCTTTGAGGGCATAGGGTGTTTGTTGGGCCGCCATCCAATGAGCTGCATGTGCCTGCACCTGCGGATGAACCAGAGCATTCAATGCGGCCACTCGTTCAGGCTTGCCAAATACGGCTGCGCTCAGGGCCTTAGGGTCAAGAACCCCATTGGGGTACATAGCCGCCCCAAAAGCCTGGCGGATGGCTAGCGCCAAATCGGTCTGGCCGGACATGAGGGCCTTAGCCTGTTTATCGGCATAATACACGGGTATCCCAAACAGTTCAAACAGGGCGCAGACGGTCGTCTTGCCACTGCCGATACCGCCGGTGATGCCGACTTTCAGCATAGGAAAAGCGATTAAGCAGTAACGACAGCCGTGCTGGTAGCAGCCGCTTTTTTACGGGCAGCATTTGTCAGCTCCATGCTAACCGCAGAGCGCTCGATGATTACGAAAACACCACGGGCAATTTCAAGTTGGAGGGTGCCGTCTTCATTGATGCGGGTGATGCGGCCGTGGATACCTGAAGAAGTGACCACCTGTTCGCCGGAGCCGATGCTCTCACCGAATTTTTTTTGCTCGCGGGCACGCTTGGCTTGGGGGCGAATCATGAAGAAATACATGACGGCGATCATGCCGACCATAAGAAGGATGGAGAACATGGGGTTGCCGCCTTGAGCTTGTAAAAGAAGCATGGATTGATTGGGATTTAAATCGTTGAAGAGAATGTTTTGTATAAAGGATGAGGCTTACGGATGGCTGTGCCTCAGGGAAGGATTACTGAACCTCTGCTGCTATGGTCACGTATTTCGTAGAAGGGTAAGCATTGGATTTTACCGTCACCACTTTGACTACATGCCCGTGTTTGCCTTCAGAAGAAAAGAGCACTTTGAGCGTGCCGGTAGCGCCTGGAGCAACGGGCTCGTGGGTGAAGGTCGGGACCGTGCAACCGCAGCTTGTTTCCGCGCCGGTGAGGATGAGGGAACTGCGGCCTGTATTCTTAAATACAAATTCGTGTTCCACCTTTTCGCCTTCTTTGATGGTGCCGAAATCATGGGCGGTGTCTTCAAAGGTCAATACCGGCAGGGACGCGACCTCGCGTGTGTCCAGCCCATTAGCGGTATTGGGGTTGTGAATGATGGATGCTGAAGACTGGCCCGGTGGAATCTTTTTTGAATCATCCTTGCATGCGGCAAAAGCAAGGCAGAGCACAACGGCAGCAAAAAGACTACGATACATGGGGCGCGAATTTACGACTTCATGCCGCGCTCATCTTTCCGTATCTGCCCCGATTTACTTAAGTCTTTGAGAAGATTGTCCAGTACGCCATTCACGAAATGACCGCTTTGCGGGGTGCTGTATGTTTTAGCCAGGTCAATGTATTCGTTGATGGTCACCTTGGTAGGTATGGTAGGGAAATAGAGCAACTCACATACGCCCATTCGCAGCAGCACCAGGTCAATGGCGGCCACGCGTTCGGCTTCCCAGTTGACCAGCTTGGGGCGAATGAGCTCCATACAGTAGTCTTCTTTTTCCAGGGATGTCTGCAGCAGGTTGCGGGCATATTCCAATTTTTCACCGGACACAAGGTGCAGGAAGTTGAAGCGGCTGCTGTTTTTGAAAAAATTATCCATCAAAATTTGCAGCATGGGGAAGTCGTCTTCCCAGCCGGGCAGTTCATCGCTGAGGTATTCGATGAAATCATTGTTCGGCAACATCACTTCTTCCCAGATGAAACGGAATATCCGGCTATCCTCAGACATGTTGCGTTCGGTAGTTATATACTGGGCATATTCGTCTTTGCGTGCCAACTCATAATACAGTTTGCGCAGCCAGTCCTGGTCCAGGTATTGCTCTAAGTGGGCCAGTTTCACCTTTTCGGAGAAGGTTTCGTTGGAAAGCACCTTCCATACAGCTTCATTACCGGCAATCTTGGTATTCACGTTCCGATCTTCGGCGCTGGGCAGGTATTTGTTGGCACGTTGGTGGGCGTCTGTTTCGGCATATTGTGCCACACGGGTGGCATAAAGAATAAGCGTCGTGAACAAATCCAATGAGCGTTCCAGCTTTTCATTCAACATCTTCATTCCGGCTTGTTGTAGCGACTTATTCATCGTCATGTGGTCGAGCGATGAGAGGGCATATAAGGTCTGCATCACCTTAACCCGGATGTTTCTGCGGCTTATCATGGGGCGGCAAAGATAGTCGGGCAGCTATCGCGTGGGGCAGCGGTAAAAATCAATTCAAGGCAGGGAGCTTGATGCAGGGGAATCAGCCTTCTTCCAGCATTTTGATACTGCCGAAATGCCCAATGAGATAATCATCAAAGTGGTCGGCCATTTCAAACAATGCACTCAGATGT
This sequence comes from Bacteroidota bacterium, assembly GCA_018267625.1. Classification (GTDB taxonomy): domain Bacteria; phylum Bacteroidota; class Bacteroidia; order Chitinophagales; family Chitinophagaceae; genus UBA1952. Next base: position 62,516 of record JAFDYC010000056.1, on the reverse strand, counting down.
CGGACACAAGCTTCGGCTTTCAGGTTCAGGTTGTAGAGCAACGATGCCAGTACAATGCAATCATCCTGGAGCGAAAAAGACATACCCTTCAATTTGCAGTTTTCCATCAGCAGGAATTGATACAACTCAGCAATCTTGCTTTGTGGCAACCGTGCCAGAACGGCCTCGGCGATGATGAAATGGCTGTCGGCGTTGTAAGCAATATGGATATTGGCACTGCCGGCTTTCAGCTCCCAACGATTAAAGCCCATGCGCACCAATTCAATGTCGTAGCCTAATTGTTTGAGTGCCTCTTCCACCACTCCCGCAATACCCATCCCGGTATTTTCTTCCATCATGCCTTCCTTGGGGAAGGCAATTTCTAACCCACAATTGGAGCAATATTTCCCAAGCTCCAGCTCGGTTTGCGTCATCAGGCTGCGACAAGCAGCGCAACGGATAACGAGTGTGCCTCTTTGCGGCACGTATAGGTCCAGGTTTTCTTTCAGGTAGAGGGCAGGGAGTGCAAAGCCCAGGTTGTCGCCGCCCTTGATGATGAAACTATTGACACCGACTACCTCGCCTGCTGCATTCACCAATGGCCCGCCAGAGTTACCCGGGTTGATGGCAGCATCTATCTGGATGTAACGGATGCCTTGCTGCACCCGCCCCACACGGGAAATAACCCCCTGAGTGGCGGTATAGTTGAGGCCATAAGGATGGCCAATAGCTAATACTTCATCGCCATCATGCAGCTTGCTGTAGTCCCCCAGTTTCAGTTCCGGAAAAGGATCAGTGTCGGCAGGAGGAGCCAGGAATGCGAGGTCATAACGCTCATCTGTAAACAGAACAGGAGTAATCTGTTTTTCAAAATGATTCCCTTTTATGCTCACCTGTTTTTGGCCACGTACCACATGGTTGTTGGTCGCAATGAGCTGCCATTGCTTCAGAAAAAAACCGGTGCCGGTACCTTCCCGGGTAGCTATTTGCACCACGGCGTTTTGATAGCGTTCGATGATTTCCTGAATCGTCATTTTTTTGCTTTTCTACTTTTTAAAATGCGGGTTTAGGACAATATTTTTTTTATCGCTTTGGCTCCAGATTCAGACAGGCGGCATATTCTGAAAAGCTGCGTGCAAAGTCCCAGAGCGAGCCATAATTAATGCGTGCGTGGTCCCAGCGTAACGATTCGTATTTCCCTAGCCAGCGTCGGATACATTCATCTATCGAGGCACGGATTAAGGCCTCATCCGGTTTTTGGGTTTCAGGATGATAAAAAGATTGCCCCGTGCCCAGGGCGCGGAAGTAATCATCGTGTAGTACCGCCATGAAGACCTTAGCCAATTCTGACTGAACGGCCGGCATCGAAAATGAAAACTGATTAAAGAGCACTCCGTATTCAAGAATGGCCAATGCCTGTATGGGTAGCCTGTTGCTTTCATGAATGGCTGCGTCTTTGTAGGCGGTACTGATATTGTTGATGATCTGCTCAGAAGTCGGTACGGGAGCTGTGGCGAAGGTGCTCTTGACCCGATACAAACTTTTTGAAAACTCTTGTTCTGAAATCTCCAGCAAGCTTTGAATACTTTCTTTCATGCGGGCATTGCGTTCTACAATAGGCGTCTGTTCTTCTTCTTCCTGAAAGTCGCTGATGATTTCTTCAAGCCGGATGGCCAGGCTGCCCTTAGGAGCAATCAGATAGTCAATCCGAAAGAGCAAGGCATGTAGCACATAGGCGATGGTGCTGGAGAATAAATCCGGATTCAGGTCTTTGGTCAACTCCAGTGTTTTTTTGATCCACTTGTGGAAATAGGCAAATTTCACCTCGAGTTCTTCTGCCGGTAAGGGCTGGACATGTTCACAATTTACCGGCTTCAGCGCCGGAAATTCCTGCAGCAACAAATCGTCTGAATCGTCTGCAAACTGAGCTACTTCCCGCAGGGCATGATAGAGCTTTTGAGGCGAACAACTATCCAGGTCACTTTCGAATACAAGGCAAAGTCTTTGTTTGTTGTCTAAGGCATAGCGGCTATAGGAAAGCGCATAATTTTCTTCCAGCAGCCGGCGCATTACGGACACGGATGCTTGCTCCATCACAACGATAGGCGCTTCCGCGACCATCCTTTTCCCATCGCTTTTCCCATAGATGCTTTTTGAACCCTGAGCCAGGTTGAAGCTGAACCCGGCAGCCTCTTTACGAATCGTAAGGTTCCCTTCTTCTTCGTCATTGATGTATTCAAAAAACAGAGCGGTGCATTCCTCAAAAGCACCCTTCTTGAAATGCTCTTGCGCCTGATACCATAGCTGGATTTTCTCGTAGGGTTTATTGTTGTCGCTGTACCGGCCAAACTGGATGCTTTTTAGCGCTTCCAATGGAAGTTGGGGCTGTGCCTGCTTTGCTTTCTGGGAAGGCGTGTTTTCAGACATTTTCTGAGCGGGTTCTTTTTTGTAAAGTAGCGAGGTTGTGAAAAGCGTGCCGCGAGCCTGCCTGTGCGCCTATGGATTCAGGGTTAATGGAAGTAGCGATTCTCATCCACATACTGCCACACTGCATCCGGTAGAAGGTAGCGCACGCTGCGCCCTGCTTTGATTTCGTTACGGATAAACGAGGCAGAAATGTCGAGTAGAGGAGCCTCCAACATGTTGATTCGGGCACCTGAAGGTGGGGTCATTTCAAAGCCTCGCCTCCGATATACGATGATGGGATATTGCGCCAGCAATTGCTCATAGTTTTTCCAGCGACTGATATTTTGCAGGGAATCGCTGCCCATCACCACATGGAATTTTTCTAAAGGAAATTTTTCATTCAGATAGGTCAGCGTGTCTATGGTGTAGGTAGGCTTAGGCAATCTAAACTCAACGCCGGAGGCACGAAACTTAGGATTGTCGCGGATCGCCAGTTCTACCAGGTGCATCCGGTCATATTCATTGAGTAAGGTGTGTGCATCCTTCAGGGGATTATGGGGCGTGAGCACAAACCATAGCTTATCAATTTCTGAATGCTGCAGCACATGGTTGGCGATAATCAGGTGGCCGATATGAATAGGGTTGAATGAGCCGAAATACAGACCGATTTGCATCAGGCAAAGTTGGCCCCTCCCGCCTTCTGCTTTCAAGCCGGAACGCATTGCTACGGTTGCTAATTATAAAAAATGCTTTTGGTAAGCATCAGCTCATACCACGTCAACAGGAAGCTTTATGTGCCGTGACGAAGCCGGCTCCCGGATAACTTCGCGCCATGTCTCAGGTTCGAGTTCGTTTTGCGCCCTCACCCACGGGCGGTTTACATATCGGCGGGGTACGCACCGTACTCTTCAACTACCTTTTTGCCCGGCAACAGGGCGGCACGTTCGTCCTTCGGATAGAGGATACAGACCAGAGCCGTTTTGTCCCCGGTGCAGAGCAATACATCTTCAATTGCCTGCGCTGGTGCGGCTTGATGCCGGATGAGAGTGTGGAGCATCCTGGTGCCGTTGGCCCTTATCGCCAGAGTGAACGAAAAGCTCTATATCGCCCCTACGCGGAGCAATTGATTGCAGCAGGCAAGGCTTATTATGCTTTTGATACGCCGGAAGAACTGGCACAAATGCGCGAACAATTCAAGACGGCTGAAAACCCCAGTCCGCAATATGGTGCAGTGACGCGGATGCACATGCGCAATTCGCTCACCATGGATGAAGCCGCCGTGGCAGAGGCTTTGAACGGGCCGCATGTCGTCCGCATCCTCATGCCTCAGGATGAACGCATCCAATTCAAGGATATGATACGGGGTGAAGTCAGCTTCGATACGGGCCTGGTGGATGATAAGGTTCTACTCAAGGCCGATGGCATGCCCACCTATCATCTTGCCGTCGTGGTGGATGATTACCTCATGCAGATTTCGCACGTCTTCAGAGGCGAAGAATGGCTGCCTTCTGCTCCCATTCATCTTTTGCTTTGGCGCTACCTCGGCTGGGAAGAAAAGATGCCCCAATGGGCGCACCTTCCCTTGCTGCTTGGCCCCGATGGAGCCAAACTTTCTAAGCGACATGGCAGCAAATACGGCTTCCCGATTTTCGCCATGAACTGGACAGACCCACGCACGGGTGATTTCACAGAGGGTTTTGCGGAGCGTGGGTTTCTGCCACAAGCCCTGCTCAACTTGTTGGCTCTGCTGGGCTGGAATGATGGAAGCGGTCAGGAACTGTTCTCTATGGAAGAACTGGTGCAGCGTTTCGACATAAGCCGGGTGAGCCACAGCGGTGCAGTATTCGATTTTGAAAAAGCACGTTGGTTCAACCATCAGCATATTCATCGGCTGAGTGCGGCGGAACTGGCTCCGCTGGTAATGCCCTACCTGCCTGCAGCTTCCAATGAAAAACTGTTGCCGGTGCTCGAATTGGTGAAGGAACGCTGTACGCTGCTACCGGATTTTGGTGTACAAGCCGGTTTCTTTTTTCAAACTCCGGAAAGCATAGACCTTGACAGTCTTCGAGCCAAATGGAAGCCTGTTTATGCCGCCTTTTTCGAAACCCTGGCGTCGGCCTGGGACCCTGCGCCGGCCTGGGAAAATGCCGCAGACATTGAAACAGCATTTACAGTCCTGGCGCAGGAACTGGGTATCAAGAAAGGCGAGTTGATGCTGCCTTTACGCATCATGCTGGTGGGTGGAAAATTCGGACCGGGTGTGTTCGATATTCTACATCTTATCGGTGCCAGTGAGGCTGCCAAGCGGGTGCGAAATGCGCTATCGCAAATCTAAAGTTTCCGCTTCGAAAGTCGTACGATTTGGATGCGATGAATGCCCGGTAGTAGCGGCCTGAAATCCCACAGCAGCACGGCTTGGCGCAGGGAATCGTGAAGTCGGCTGGGTAGCTCGGTCATCACATCGAGCGTGTCGTATTGGCGGAGCGCAGCATCAAGCGAAAGGCTATCGGAATTCATGACGGGCGTACCCCCTAACACGAGGTATTTCGCGAGGTCATTTTCGGTGGTAGCAGCGTCGAAAACCGGTGTTTCTGGACGCGCATAGCGAGTCGCATATTCCTGAGCGTCCGCCTGCGGATAGAAGTCGTGCAGGTTGTATTGGTAATACAAATCCAGCCTGCGAATGCCCTGCTGAATATCGCGAAGCGCAATAGCGTTTGTCCGGCGAACCTGAAACCCAAATACGACGAGGCAGTAAAGGCACCACACGATAATCTTTATTCCGCGCAGCCGTTCATTTGGCCAGTCCGTTATTCCTCTGTTGATGGCCCAGGCCAGCCCGAAGCATAGCCAGGGTAGGCTGGTCAGAAACACGCGGTGCGGTGCGGCTCCGGTGCGTATATCGGCAAGTAGAAATGGCAAAACCAGCAACAAAGTCATGGCCCAAAGCCAGGGCAGCCGCAGGTGTTTGCCAGTCCAGATGAACCTAAGTGCCGGTAGCAAGATGAGGTAGCGCGCCGACAGGAAATGGTAGGCAACAACGGGCAAGGCTGCACGGGTATTTCCCAGTGCGGGTAAAGCTTTCGTAGCAGCAGCCTGCCAGGTTTGCATTTGCGGCAGCAGGGGCAGGTATAGCGCCGCGCCTACAATGCCTCCTGTAGCCATCGTCCACACGATTGTCCAGGCACGCAGCATCCGCAGCGAGGCAGCATTTTTTTTTCGAGAAAGAAGGGCCAGGCCCAGTATCGCCAACGCCGAGGCGACCAGGAAAAAGACATTCGTCGGAAGCGTGTACACACAGCCTATGCTGAGTAGAAAAATGCTTAGAAGCCTTGCCCAGCCTTCTTTTTCGAAGGCAAGCACTACCGTATATCCTAGCGCGGCAGCCAGGCACATACTCAGGCTATAGCCACGCATTTGCGCTGCGAAATTGAAAAAAGGGATGCTGGTTTCGAGTAACAAAACAGCCAGCGGGGCTACCCATCCTGTAGCGATTTTTCGTGCAGCAAGAAAGACGAAACAGAGACAAAGACAGGAGCAGAAAAACGGTAGCAGCCGCAGCCAGACTATGTTTGAGATAGCCGCCTGAACGCTGTTTATGCCCGCCAGTTTCGCCCAGCCATGTGCTAGAAGGCTAAACAGGATGTGGTTGTTCGGGACGTGATAGTCGGCCACTATTTTGTCCACTGGCAAGAAGACGAAATGCTGTATTGTGTACAGCTCGTCGTTCCAGAAATCGAGGCGGAGATGGGCTAACTGAACAAGGGTGTGAAGCAGTAGCAGGGCGGCCAGAGGCCAGGTTGAAAGCAGGGCTTGACGCGGCTTGCTCATGTGGCGATAATAGGGAAATTATTATGGTCTAAGTATCGGAGCAGGTGGAGCTTGTAAGCACAGCCGGGTCGTCTTTTGACAGGCGAAATTGAAAGATTCCCCCCCCGTTTGAAATATGGTGTTGGAAGGTAATTTAGCGAGGACAATGAATGTACCCGGAATAATTCATCGTCTCGGCAAAACCAAAAAATAGCCTCTGAAAGCAGGTATTTAATATGAAGAGGCGAAAGCACGCAATGAGAAAGATAATTCTGTTAGCGTTCGTCTTTTTGACCATGTTGGCATCCACTTCCCATTCGCAGGTTGTAGGAACGGTAGATGCCAATGGCATTCCAAGCTTCACGTTATCAAATCCGACCGAACTGCTCGCAAGCTGGAACAACCTTATCCAAACGGGTACAGGCATAGATCCAGGCCTTAATAACTTGGTTATTAGGCGCCGTGGTGGCGACTATCGCTTATTTGCCTATGGCAGCGAATACAAATCGTCCACACTTTTAACGCTGAATCAAAGCACCAATGAGCTTAGCATCGCTGCGCCGGGGGGCATTAAGACCACCTGCACCACGAAGGCATGTGCTACCAATACCGGTTGTGAAGTGCAAACGGATGTCGCCTGCTCATCCGGCTCAATTCATGGCAGAAATGGCGATTGCACAAAGTCCACCACGACATCGAACTGGTGTTTCTGATTTGTCGGGATGTCAGTCTAAGCCCTCCGTTGCGAGGGCTTTTTTTGAGTAGTTTCATTCATCGGTCTGGCGAGGCTTTGATGACGGGCGCTATAGCTTTTTCGCTGTGCTACCTTCGCCGCACGGTAGAAAAGACTGGGGCTTTTTCATCCACCACATTCACCTATGAAGTCATTTTCACTGAGGCTACTCAGCTATTTCGCGCTTGTAGCGATATTGATGTCGTCCTGCGGACAGGTGCCACGTCAGGCGCACTACATTCCGAAAAATGCCCTCGCAGTTGTGGGCGTGCACACCGGCGAGATACGCAAGGAGCTTGCCTGGAGCGTCATTACGGGTAGTGGCTTGTTGGAAGAATTGCGCAAGAATGCAAAAGACGAAAAGATTCCCGAAGTACTTAAAGACATCACGAATTCAGGCATTGATTTCAGCAGTTCGCTCTATGGATTTATCAGGCTAGATGCTCGCTTTCCGGGCAAGATGAAACAAGCAATTGTACTCCCGCTATCAGATAATTCAGCGCTGAACTCATTCCTGCAAAAACATTTTCCGGGTATCATAATTCATAAAGATGCAACCCTGAATATGGCCCTGTTTCCAAACGGATTTTGTGCCGGCTGGAATGATGAAGTGCTCATTGTGATGAACGAAATGGTGCACCGTGTGCAACGTACGGAGACAGCACAATCAGACACAATAGGCGGTATGGCGATACCGATGCCGCCGATAACCTGGGAAGATGAAATTCCGGATTCGGCAGGAAGCCTGGCTGAGTTGGCTGCGACACTACGGCCAGCCAAAGGCTCTGGAATCGCAGATGATAAACGCTTTCTGGCTTTGGAAAAATCAGGTACTGATCTCAGCTTTTGGCTGAGCTATGACCCCTTGGTAGATTGGTATTATTCTGAAAATGAACCTGGACAAAGCATGCTCAGCGCATCGGTGGCCGAAATGCTAATGAAAGGTAGTGCGATGGCCACCGGCGTGAACTTCAAGAAGGGCAGGATAGAAGGGTTAATACGCTATTTCCCATCAGACAGCCTGAAAGATGTGGCTAAAGAATTCGGGAAAGAAAATGTGGATGCAGATATGTTGCGCAGGCTGCCTTCCGATGGGTTGAATATGGCAGGAGGTATTCATCTGTCACCCGCATTAATCAAGTTATTGTTGCAACGGCTCAACCTTTCGGGAGTAGCCAATCTTGCGCTTATATCGCAAGGATTGACACTCGATGAGGTGCTGGGCGGATTTAGTGGGGACATGGTGTTTGCCATAAACCATTTCAAGCTTCGCACTGCCGCCGATTCTTTGTCTGGAGATGATGCCCAAACAATGGCTTTTGGCAGCCCTAAAATGGACTTCGTATTTGCAATGAAAATCGGAGATAAAATGAAGCTGGGAAAACTAATAGGGTATGCCGTCAAATCGAACTTGTTACAGGAGTTAAGGCATGGGGTGTATGGCATTCCGGCAGCAGCAGAAGTTCGCGTCGTAGTGGGCGAGAAATACCTTGCAATCAGCAGTAATGAGGCCTTTGCACAGGCATTTCTTAAGGAACATGCAGGAGCGATGCCAGATGCGGTGCACCGGGAAATCAGCGGGCATCCATCCGGAATCTGGCTCGATTTGAAAGGGCTGATGCAGCAAAACAGCAACACTTTTTCAGGGGGTAATTCATCATTATCTGCGATGCAGCAAACGCTTGAAAGTTTTTCATTACAGGGAGGCGAAATGAAAGAGGGCGCTAATGAATACCGGTTCAAACTTCAGATGACGGACCAAAAGGAGAACAGCTTGTTGCAATTACTGCAGCTCTTGCAGCGAAGCGGCATGGAACAAAAGCCAGTTAATTCGAAGCCGATACTTTAGTTGGGAATTCTTTTTAAAAAAAATCAGAAGACACCTGAATGCAGGTCGGTACGAAGGCCTTCTTCACAAAAAGTTGGCAATCCCGTCAAAAATCATAATCTTGGCGAAAATTTGCCCTTAGGTATGAGATACAGAAAATGCTACTCCCCTTTTCTGTTTCTGCTTGCAGCCGGTTTGCTAGCAGGCAGTTGCAAGAAATCAGATGGCATTGATAACAATAAAGTTATTCGCACGCCTTACACTGTTTTTTACGGTGAGAAAGTTGGTACGATCACCAAGACCAATGATGGTATTTCCTACCAGGACATTTTCACTCCGGATGGAGTGCCTGCGCGAGCCATTACCGCATCTGGAGATAACATAGTGTTTGTCAAGTCCTTTCTTCGCTATTCGACCAATAACGGTATCAATTTTAATCAACCAGTTCCGGGGCAGGCTATTCCCAGTGTAAACCTGAACGCACATTGGTCCAGCATGTTACTTGATGTGCCGGGTGACAGGCTATATGTAGCCAGTGCAACCAGTGCCAGCGGGATAGAAGTAAGTCCCGATAATGGGAAGACCTGGGAACCTGATCCGGGAGCTGCTGGTGTTACAGCCCCGGTAAGTTCATTTACCCGCACCAACGATGGCAATTTATATTCGCTGGACCCAACAGGTAGTGGTTTATATCTACGTCCTTCTGCTACATCTGCCTGGACTCCGGTAGCTGCTGCAACAGGCCTCCCCGCAGGATCGAGCTGGTATCTTTCTCATTCAAACAACACGCTGCTCGCTGCGGATTATTCAGGAGCACAAGGGGTGTATTACAGCGATGACGGCGGCGTGAACTGGAAAAACTTTCAAGGCTTGCCCAGCAGCCAGGAAGTACTTTCCTGTGCATCCCCTCTGGACCAGGTTGTACTGGCAGGCACAGACTCTATGGGCATTTATATGCTGGATCCTACAACCGGTACGTTTAACCCTTCCAATAATGGCCTGAAGCCACAGACTTCTGTTTATGGAATTACAGGCAAGCAGGATATTTACAAGAATGGAATCATCAAGCGATACGTGTACATTACAACTAGTGATGGCTTATACCGCAGTGAAGATTTAGGCCGCAACTGGGTGTTGATGAAGACAGGAAATACCCGGGCAATCTGGTAGAAAATTATTCTTCAGAACGATTCACAGCGTCGCTACTAAGGGCATCCCCAAGGTCGCGACGCTGTTTTTTTGTTGGCCGCCCTGTCTTACTCAATCGCTTTCCGGTGAAAAAAGAAGAGTGTAGATATTGAGCGGATTGACGTTCTTCCTCCGTAGTAAGATCGACATAGTTTTTGATAGCTACTTCATGGCTTGAGCGCTGGTTCAATAGTCCTGTGACTTCAATCGTCCAGCGGCGGGCAGGTGTCTTAATGTCGTAACGGTCACCCACAGAAACGGGCTTTGCCGGTTTCACATTTTGTCCATTGAGCTTCACCTTTCCATCATCGCAAGCAGTAGTTGCCAGACTGCGAGTCTTGAAAATACGAATGGCCCACAGGTACTTATCGAGCCGCAGTTTTTCCGTTTCAGGCATCTTTTATTCTTTGCTGATTGAAGTTAAAGAGTGCTTGCAAGTGGATGTTTTTTTTGCGAGAAAGGGAATTCGAATTCAGGCTGTGTACAATGAATTTCTTTTTTGGGGTAGTGAATTTGAAAATTGTTAGCAAGTCAGGTAAAAGACCATTTTAGCAAAGCCTGGTTATTCCCGAGTTGAGAACTCCGAGCTCAAGGAACATGGAAGCTTAATACGGTTTATTTCTTCTACAAAAAAGTTGGTGCAAGTGCCATTGATACTGGCTGGGACATTTATTTTTGAAAAACCTACTCATTGGGCCAACCATTTTTCGAAATTGGCTGTCTAGTAAATTCTAAAGGGACTTTTAGCTTATTGCGACTCTCAATTAATTACGTATTTTGGCCGCCAGAGCCGTCCTTCTAATTTCAAAATCAATCTGCACACTCAAAAACACGTTCTTAGCAGCGCAAGACTATGATCAGGAAAAATATCCTCGCCATTGCAGGCCTTACAGCCGGTATCGCACTATGTGGTACACAGGCCATTGCACAAGACGTACACTTCACTCAGTTTGATGCCGCTCCACTTACCATCAACCCCGCCTTTACAGGCGCATTCAATGGTATGGTTCGAGGCGCCGTCATATACCGCGATCAATGGCGTAGTGTAACCACCCCTTTTGTGACGTTGTCTGCATCCGTTGATGCTCCCATTCGATTGGGCCTGACAGGAGATGATTACCTCGCCGCTGGCCTTCAATTCTACAATGACAAAGCCGGTGATGGCAACCTCTCTAACAACGTCATAATGGGATCTATCGCTTACCATAAATTCCTTGGAGGTACTGAGGGGGTTGGCGATCGTCCGGGGAAAACACTGAGTGTTGGTTTTCAGGGTGGGTATGCGTCCAAAAGCATTGACTTGAGCAAGCTCTATTTCGGTGATGAATTCAATGGGCAGTTTATGATGCCCACCGGCGAACAGCTCAACAACAAAGTGCATTATTGGGTCGTCAATGCGGGCATCGCTTGGGCGCATGCCGTCTCAAATGGCTTCTCATATACCATTGGTGTTGGCGCCAACAACTTGAATCAACCTCAGGAATCACTAGAGCGTAAGAAGAATAGTGAAGTGGGTCTGGGCTTACGTTATACGGGTCAACTGGGTGCAGTAGCCCGGGTGTCTGAACGCCTTCGCCTGATGCCAGCCGTTCTGTATCAATCCCAGTCCACAGCTACGGAATTAGTAGCAGGCAATGAATTCAATTATTCATTGGCAAACCCTGACTTTGAAAGCGTAGCAACAGGCGTTTTTGTAGGCGTATATTATCGTAGTAATGATGCCATCATGGGTACTGCCGGTCTGGATTGGAATGGCTTCCGTTTTGGTGTTTCGTACGACTATAACACCTCTTCCCTCAAAGATGCATCCAACGGAAATGGAGGCTTTGAAATTTCCATTCGCTATATTGCGCCCAATCCATTAGACTTCGCCGGACGTCGTGGCTATCCATGCGCACGATTCTAAAATTTTCGACATAAAAAGCCGGAAAATGAGAGGGCAAAAAAAATTCGTTTGCCCTTTCTTTTTTTTGCCCCCTTCCTATACTTTTATACCGATTAACTAACGCAATCGTACACCTCCATGAGAAAAAACTGGCTGCTACTTTTACTCGCGTCTATCTTAGTGTTTTCTGGTCAAAATGATGCGCAGGCACAGCAGCAAAGGGAAAAGTATCGCAATCCGGCAAACGACCCTGTTGCAAAGCTCCCCTACAACCGAAAAATCCGCTGGGCGGATGGCTTGTTCGAAGCCGGTAGCTATTTTACTGCGATAGAATACTACAGCCAATTAAAAGCAGAGAACCCACGTAACCCGTATCTCTCATACCAATTGGCCGAATGTTATGCCTTTAGCAGGGATTATGGTCCCGCTGCTAAAAACTATGGCGAAGCCTATGCTTTAGCTTCCAAAATTTATCCGGAAGCTAAATTCAAGGAAGCAAAAATGCTCAAGATGCAAGGGTTATACGACTCTTCCATCCATGCTTTTGAAAAGTTCATGGCGGACAACCCCAAGACGTACAAAAAGCTGAAAAAGACAGCTAAGCGAGAGATTGATGGTTGTATCATGGGGAAGAATTCCATCAATGACCCTGTTTCGGTCACTATGAAAAATGCAGGACCTAATGTAAACAGCCCTTTTACAGAAAGTTCCCCTTATCCATTGGGAGATACAGCTTTGCTGTTTTCCACCATGAATCAAAATAGCACAATCGATGGGAAACATCAGTATTATGCCCGGTTTATGACCTCTCATAAGCAATATAATGTGGCTGATGTGGATTCTTTTCAATGGCCCTTGGTATTTAACGATGGCCCCTTCAATGACTTGAAGTCTCATACGGGTAACGGATGCTATAGCCCTGGTGGCGACCGATTCTATTTTACTCATTGTAAGGAATCCGATACCATGTCTGTAATATGCCGTATTTACGTCTCTCAGTTTGATATCAAAAAGGGTGTATGGCAATCGCCTGAATTATTGGGAGAGGGCATCAATGATGGAAGCTCCAATACACACCCCTTTGTTGCCAAGGTTGGGAAAAAAGAAATCCTTTTCTTCTCTTCTAACAGGAAAATCCAAAGCCGTGGTAAATATGACATCTGGTATTCCGTTATTGACCCAGCTCGCGGTACCTATCGCCGTCCTCAAAATGCCGGTAAACAAATTAATACTGAGGGAAATGAAATGACCCCTTATTATGATTCCAGGGTTCACAAACTCTATTTTGCTTCCGATGGCTTAGTGAGCATGGGCGGTTTTGATATTTACTCTGCAGATGGAGGGCCTTCCCGTTACACGAACGTGAAAAACATGGGCTATCCTATCAATACCTCTGCCGATGAACTCTACTATATTAAGGATCCTGTTGGGAAACCCGATGCTTATGTAGTTTCCAACCGTATTGGTTCGATTGCTTTGAAAAACCCTACCTGCTGCGATGATATCTGGCGCATCCAAGTTGAGCCTAAACTTCAGGTCATGGGAAAGGTTCTCAATAGCAAAACCCAAAAAGAAATGAACGATGTAGTCGTTCGTATGGTTGATGAAACAGGCAATCTGCGCACCTTCAATTCTGAAGATGGTCAGTTCCAATTCAACATGGCTCGTGAGCATACCTATGTTTTCACTGGAGACAAATCCAAGTTCGTTTCGACTCGCGCTCAAGTCAGCACAGAAGGTATTAAGCGTAGCGACCCAGATCAAACAGTCAACGTAGTAGTTTATTTGGATAGCATTACGATGAACAAAAGCTTCCGAGTCACGAACGTGTATTATGACTACGATAAAGCAGACTTGCGCCCGGAATCTATAGCTTCTCTTGACTCTTTGGTTAGCTTCATGAAGGACAACCCCTCCTTATCCGTAGAAGTTTACTCTTTTACAGATGCAAACGGCACCGATGATTACAACAAAGACCTTTCGCTCCGTCGTGCTCAAGCAGTTCGCAGCTACCTGACCAGTCAAGGGATTGATGACCGCCGATTGATTGCCAAAGGCTTTGGTGAAAAGATGCCTGCCGCTCCCAATTTCTTTGGAAATAAGGATAATCCGGGCGGACGTCAACTTAATCGTCGTACAGAATTCCGAATCTTACAAGAAGACCCTACACGCCGTATCATATACAACAGTGCGAAAAAGGGTACCATTGGTTCTCAGGAATCAAACCTTCAAATTCAGGATCAAGGTGATGACAACGATCCAGGTGATCCGGAATCAGAATTTGGGAACCCAGGTAGTCGCGTTCATAAAGACACGGACAACCCCTGATTATTCTAGCCAGATACTCCAGAGAGGCTGCTGTAACGAGCAGCCTCTCTGCTTTTTCACAAATTCTGAAATCATGAACTGCTATGAATTCCATTGAATTCACCATTGTTGTTGCAGAGTCAGAAAGAGAAATTCTGATTGCTGAACTAGCAGATTTAGGTTGCGATGGCTTTGAAGAATTGGAGCACTCCTTAAAGGCTTATACCTCAGAGAGCTCAGATAAAGTTGAGCAAATTTTATCTCGAATCAGCGCACACGGTCTCTCATGCCAGCAGCAAGTAATTCCGGAACAAAATTGGAACGCCCTTTGGGAAGCTTCTTTTGATCCAGTTATTGTCCCCGGTTTCTGTACCATCCGTGCTCCATTTCATCAGCCTGCCCAAACACCATTTGAAGTCATCATTCTACCCAAAATGTCCTTTGGCACAGGACATCACGCCACAACACGGCTTATGATGCAATCCATGAAGGATATTCATTTCGGAAAAAAATCAGTTCTGGATTTTGGAACCGGAACAGGCATTTTAGCTATTCTGGCTAAGAAACTAGGTGCCGGAAATACGATGGCTATTGATATTGACGAATGGAGTGTCCGGAATGCCGAAGAAAATGCAGCTACAAATAGTGAGGGAGCTATTGCAATACAGCGAGCAGATATCTCAGAATTAGATCCTGAGCTGCAATTCGATATCCTACTTGCCAATATCAATAGGAATGTCTTGTTGGAATCCATGCAAACCATGCACAGCAGGATATTGCCATCAGGTCTATTGCTGTTGAGTGGCTTTCTGAAACCAGATGCCCCAAAAATTATCGAAACGGCTGTAGCCAATGGTTTCACACTTATGGAAGCTACAAATGAAGCAGAATGGATGTGCCTGAAGTTTACCGCGTAATGCCCCTGCTTGCCCGCCTTTTGTGATTTCTCTCATTATACAAAGTCGTCCTTAACAGCTATTTTTGCCCGCCCCCAAAGAATTTATTGTAATGGAAATTGCCCTGCTCATCGTACTCGCTTATTTGATTGGCTCCATACCTACAGCCGTCTGGGTGAGCAACAGGGTTTACGGTATTGATATCCGGGAGCATGGTAGCGGGAATGCCGGTGCTACGAACACCTTTCGAATTCTAGGTAAGACGGCTGGAACCGCTGTGATGCTGGGCGACATGATGAAGGGTTTCATCGCTGTGAAGCTCTCTCTGTTTTCTCAATTTGCCTGGGGCAGTGAGGCGATTACGAACCTTCAGGTTATCCTCGGGCTCGTAGCCGTATTGGGCCATATCTTCCCCATTTGGGCTGATTTCCGTGGTGGGAAAGGCATCGCAACCCTTTTTGGAATGATTCTATCCATCCAGCCCCTGGTTGCCTTAAGCCTGGCTGCTGTTTTTGTATTCATGCTGTTTCTGACCCGCTACGTTTCCCTTAGTTCCATCTCCGCTTCTGTTGCTTTTCCAGTGCTTATAGTCTTTATTTTCCGAGAGCCGGAAATGAGCTATAAAGTCTTTGCGATTGCCACGGCTTGCCTCGTTGTATTGACGCATCATAAGAATATTGGCCGCTTATTGGCCGGAAATGAAAGCAAGCTCAAATCGTTCCGTAAGCGCCGGGAGCCCCGCTCCTAACCCAAAGCGTTTTTATGTACTCGCTGGCGTGATAGAAGTCACGCCTTTTTCTTTGTAAAATTGAATTTCATGAAACACCTTTTTTTATGCCTGGCCATACTGGGAGCCACCCTTAGCCTCAATTCCTGCTACACTAATCCGGTTACGGGTCGTTCCTCCGTCAATTTGGTTGACGAGAATACCATGCGTTCGATGGCTACACAGCAATACGCAACTTTCCTGTCACAAAATCCCCCTGTTTCCAAAACAGGCAGCCGTGATGCTGAAATGGTACAGCGGGTTGGGACCAGGCTTGCCAATGCTGTTCAGGCTTACCTGACTCAAAAAGGCCAGGCCAGCCTCATCGCCGGCTACCAATGGGAATTTCATTTAGTCAACAATAAAGAAGCCAATGCCTGGTGTATGCCGGGCGGTAAGGTCGTCGTTTATTCGGGCATCATGCCACTAGTGCAGAATGAAGCTGGCCTGGCCGTTGTCTTAGGACACGAAATTGCCCACGCCATATCTCGTCACGGCAATGAACGCATGAGCCAGGAATTAATGGTGCAAATGGGCGGCGAGGCCTTGTCCACAGCCTTAGCCAGCAAGCCAGCCCAAACCCAAAACATCTTCGCTTCCATTTATGGTGTTGGCAGCCAGTTGGGCACCCTTGCCTATTCGCGCAAGCAAGAAAGCGAAGCTGATCATGTAGGGTTGATTTTTATGGCCATGGCGGGCTACAACCCCAATGAAGCGGTACCCTTCTGGCAGCGGATGTCAGCCTCAGGAGGCCCCAAGCCACCGGAATTGCTCAGTACACACCCAGCCGATGCCACCCGGATTCAAAACATCAGAAACTGGCTGCCTGAAGCGCTGAAATATTACAAGCCGGCAGGCCGCTAATTTTTTTCCCTGCTCAGGATAATTGTAGAGTTGAAGGAGCTTTTTATTATTTCGGCTGTAGTGCATAGCCCGACGTCCATTGCGGCCGGTCCTTTATTTCAGAAATAAAAAAACTGCCTTAATAGACAGTTTTTTATTTACAGTCTTGCGCTTTGGATGCGCAGCACTTTTCGGTTTTTTTTCTGCACCCGCATCGGCTCGGGAATCAGGTTCAGCACGGCGTCCATCAGGCTTTGCAGCATCGAAGCACGCACGAAATGGTCTGCGGTCACGATACTGATTTCACGCACCGGCTGCGGTTCTTCGAAGTAGCGGATGCGTTCCATCAGGTCTTCGGGAAAATCATGTGTACTGAGCTCGGGCAAGACAGTCAGTCCGCCAGCGCGATCCACCATTTTGCGCAGCGTGTCCACATTGCTGCTTTCGTACTGATAGGGCCTGGAGCTTTGTTGTTTTTGAACCTGGTCGGAGCAAAGGTCCAATACCTGATTCCTCATGCAATTGCCTTCGCTGAGCAGCCAGATACGGTCCAGTTCCACATCTTCAGGGGCGACAAGCCGTTTCTTTAGGGCTGGCTCGCCTTCGGCGAAATAGGCTACGAGTGGTTCATAGAAAAGTGGGTATTCTTTGAGGTTGTTTTCTTCAAGAGGTGTGCTCAGGATGGCTGCATCAATTTCGCCATTGTGCAAGGCCCGTATAGCGTGTGCTGTTTCCAGTTCGCTGGCTTTAAGTTGAATTTCCGGATGGGCCGCAGTGAAATCTTCCAGCAAGCGGGGTAGTAAAAATGGGGCTACTGTAGGTATGGCGGCAATGCGGAAGGAACCTGAAAGTAAGTTTTGATGGTCCTGGATGATTTCGCCAATTCGGCCAGCTTCTGCAAGAACTACCCGAGCCTGTGCCACGATCAAATCGCCTACTTCTGTTACGGCAATCGGATGTTTTGTTCGGTCGAACAAGCGAACTCCCATCTCGTCTTCCAGCTTTTGGATTTGCATGGAAAGTGTGGGCTGAGTCACAAAGCATTTTTCTGCCGCAGCCACAAAGCTGTGATAGGTGGCCACAGCAACCACATATTCTAATTGGGTGATGGTCATGTTTCAGTTTGTTTGGACGCTTGCACAAAAATCAGAGAAGATGCTAGTTGGTGCGCGTAATTTTTTGAAGCAGAATTTTTAAAAAATTGATGATGTTTTTGCCGGTTTCGGTATCTGCAATTGCAAGTTACAAGCATTCTGTCCCGGAGCAGTAGCCTGTAGCCATGCCGTACTTTCGCGCCGCTGAAGCGATAAGCATCAGCGACTGAATATGCAATTGAAAGACCCGGGTCAGTCTATCCCACTGTACGAGCAAATGATGCAACGGTATCATAATAAAGAAATCACGGACTCACGTTCGCCGGTTGGCAACTGGCTGGGGGCCACTTTACTGGATGCGGCCCACGGTATGGTGCGCCTTTCTGTAGTAATCAAACACGAGATGACGAACCCCTATGGGAATATTCACGGGGGAATGATGAGCGCGTTTATTGATGAAACTATTGGCTGGGCTGTGGTGAGCTTAGATGCCGATTATCATTACACTTCGCTTAACCTGAATGTGGATTTTCTGTACGCTGCTAAAGAAGGGGAGACCATGACGGCAATGGCTCAAGTGCTCCGTGAGGGGAAGAAAATTGTACATGTAGAATGTGCAGTTCACAATTCGGATGGGGTATTGTTGGCAAAGGCAAGTTCGAACCTCATCAACACCTCCATGCAACTGAAGTCCTGAGCATAGATGAATACTCGCTTAGGAATCGTACTATTTTTTTAGAAAAAATCAAATCAGCAAGCATGATCAACGGAAAAAAGATTGTCGTCGTATTGCCTGCATACCGGGCTGCGCTCACCCTTGAACGTACCTACCGGGAAATCCCTTTGGATGTGGTGGACGAGGTAGTGTTGGTGGACGATAAAAGCCCGGACAATACCGTAGAGGTAGCTCGTAGCCTGGGCATCCGCCACATCGTGATTCATGAACAAAACCGGGGCTATGGTGGAAACCAGAAGAGCTGCTATGCCAAAGCGCTGGAGCTGGGAGCCGACATCGTCATCATGGTGCATCCGGACTACCAATACACGCCGCAGCTCATCCTGCCGATGTGCTCTATTATCGCCAATCATGTCTATCCTGTAGTGTTTGCCTCACGAATTCTGGGTGGTGGCGCATTGCGGGGCGGTATGCCACTCTACAAATACATTTTCAACCGCTGCCTGACCCTGTTTGAAAATATTTTGCTCTGGGAAAAGCTTTCCGAATACCACACCGGCTACCGGGCATTCAGTGCAGATGTACTCCGTGCTCTTGAGTTCAGCCACAACTCGGATGACTTTGTCTTCGACAATGAAATGATTTCCCAGATTTTTATGGCCGGTTTTGAAATTGGAGAAGTAACCTGCCCCACAAAATATTTTGACGATGCCTCGTCCATCAATTTTCGCCGTTCTTCCAAGTATGGCCTGGGGGTGCTGCGTGTGAGCCTCACACACCGCCTGCACAAATGGGGGATTATCAAAAGCCGGCTATATGACAAGCCTCAATCCTGAGTGCCGACAAAAAAGGCAAACAAGATTTTCCAATTTGTGGCAGAAAATTGTTCGTTTATAGCACTGAAGATGTTGGATTATTTCGGTTGACATTCCAGGAAAGGAATACACAAACCTCTCGGCTACTTTTGCTGAAAATCTACTCCAGTGACTGCCAAAGTAAGCTACGAATCAGGCCTTGTAACCACCTCTGTGCATCTGCGTTCCGGAACCATCATTCAAACCGATGCTCCAACAGACAATGGTGGTACAGGCTCTAAATTTTCTCCTACCGACCTGGTAGCCTCTGCCCTTGCTTCCTGCATGTTAACCCTGATGGCTCTCTGTGCCAAGGGCCACGATTTTGCATTGGGGCATATTGAGTGCGAAGTAGAAAAAATCATGGTGCCTGCACCACGCCGTATTGGAGAGGTGCGCATCGCCATGAAACTTTCCGGCCCGCATCAATATTCCGACCGTGAGCGTGCATTGCTCGAACATGCAGCCCTTACCTGCCCAGTGCTGGAAAGTCTGCATCCAGATTTGAAAAAATCCGTTCAATTCATTTGGCCCTGATAATGCTCAGGCCTACGGCGCAATCGAGGCAACGTTTGTTGCTGCAATACCGATTATAGAGCTGAATCAAGGCCTGAGACTCACCGGCATGTCTGGGTAGCCATCCATGCGCTGCCCAGATTCGTAAGATGCGATTGTCTTCGGCAGGAAGGTTTTCTAACAACTGTAAGGCCTTTTCCGACTCTTCAGCCCGGCCCTGAGTGTGTGCATACAAAAAACGTATTGGCGCCAGAGTATTAATGATGATGTTTTGTGCTGCATCTGTTCCCAGCTTCTTCACGGTTTTTCGGCTGGGCGTTTCGTCAAAACGATAGTGAGTATCCCAATAACTGCTCGCATGCACCTTCAGGCTATTTACAGTATCCTTCAAGCTCGGGTGCTCGCTCAGTTCGTGGAAGAATCCCGGTGCCTGATGCACTAAGGCAGCTAATTGAGCGATTCGAATGCTTGGGAAGTTTGCGGGACGCAAGCGCAGAAATTTCCAAATGCCAGGCTGGGCCGGATGCAGTTCATACTTGTGCTGGAAGTAGTGATATTCTTTTTGCAATTGCCTGGGATATTCATCTAGAAAATTCCCCTGAAGAAACCCTGCCTGACCAAACAATAAAGCCTCAACCTGCATCAATGAAGTCTGCCTGAGTAAAATGCGTAGCGGCAGCGATTGTGCCAGCATCAGAAAAGGAGCCGCATTGATTTTAAAACCAAAATTGGCTGCAAGACGCCACCAGAGCAGGGTGTACCAATCGCCGGATGCCTGCTTTAATTCATCATCCCATAAACTCAGTTTTTCTTCCCAACGTTCCACCAACATCCGGTTGAGCCAGGTGCTTCGGGTAATTTCTTTTACGCAGGGTAACGCCTGTGCACAGGGCAAGGGAGCCGTGGTTTGTATGAGTTGGCTGTAGCGTTCCAAAACATAATCCGGAATGTGGTCTTTTAATTCCAGCAAGGGGATGTTCGGATAATTGAACCCCCCGTCGTCTTCAAACACGACATGAAGAATCACGTGCCGGTAGGCGGCATCTTCATCGTGGCGGTGGCGTGCCCAATCGGAGCTTCGGACATGCAGTTCTACATTCCCAACCAGCAGGGTGTTGCCAATTTTTATGCGGGCCATGCTGAAATCCGGGCCTGCATCCGTGTTGCGAGTTCCGGGATGCTGCACCTCCACTACGGACCCCTGAGTGCTGCGCAATGTGCCGGGGCGATAGAGGTTGTATTGCCAGATGAATTGAAGTAGGGCTTCCTGCATAGCTAATGCAGGCTTGCTCCTTCCTGCCTCGAAAAATTACAGATAAACAGACATCTGCTGCTGGTAGGCTGCCGCAGCATCGCGGGCACAGGTTGCAAAATCTGCCCCATGACCTGCATAAATAATACCCCTTGAGACATTAACCAGAATACCGGCATCCTGATTCAGTGCCGACTTGCAAACGGCATGTAAATCGCCGCCCTGAGCGCCGATGCCCGGAATGAGCAGGAAATGCTCAGGAAGTAGTTCCCGAACCCGGCGAAGCTGGGCATCCTGTGTAGCGCCAATCACAAACATGAGTTGTTCCGGGCTGCCCCAGGTGGCTACTTTGCGCAATACTTCTTCAAAAAGAAATTGCTCTCCGCAACGCAGCATCTGAAAATCCTGGCTGCCTTTGTTGGAAGTCAGGCCGAGCACGATGGCCCAATGCCCTTTGTGATTCAGAAAGGGCCGAACCGAATCTTCGCCCATGTAAGGCGCTACGGTTACCGAATGGAAGGGGTAGGTTTCGAAAAACGTTTTGGCATATTGGTCTGCTGTATTGCCGATATCGCCACGCTTGGCATCTGCAATGCTGAAGACATCGGAAGGCAGATAGGCTAAGGTTTCCTGAAGTGCGCTCCAGCCATGAAGGCCTTGTGCTTCATAAAATGCTGTGTTGATTTTATAGGCTACTGCATAGTCCCGGGTTGCATCAATGATGGCTTTGTTGAACCTCAGTACCCCGTCAGGAAGGCCTTGCAGGTGTTCCGGAAGTTTTTCCGGACTCGTATCTAAGCCGACACAGAGTACCGATTTTTTCTGACGAATGGCGGCAACAAGTTGCTGACGATTCATGACTGGAGAAGCAGATTTTTTTGAATGAAAACCGACTGTGTGCTGATGCTAAGCTTGCATTTCTACAACCTTAGTAGGCGCCATATTCGCATTGCGAATGGATACCTGTTGCGCCACACGTTCTGCAATAGACATAAAGGCATCGTGGCTTTGAGCCTCGTCACCAACCATCGCAGGCACCCCTACATCACCGCCTTCGCGGATGCTTTGCACCAGGGGCACTTCGCCTAAAAAGGGGATTTCAAACTGGTCCGCCATCTGTTGCGCTCCGCCTTTACCGAAGATGTAATATTTGTTTTCAGGAAGCTCTGCCGGCGTGAAATAGGCCATGTTTTCAATGATGCCCAGGATGGGTACATTGATTTGTTGCTGGCGGAACATGATGATGGCCTTCCGAGCATCAGCAGCAGCAACAGCCTGGGGAGTTGAAACAATCACGGCACCGGTGACAGGCACGGTTTGAACCATAGTGAGCTGCACATCGCCGGTGCCAGGTGGCAGGTCCACCACCAGGTAATCCAACTCACCCCAAAGCACATCACCGATAAACTGTTTCAAGGCGGAGCTAGCCTGTGGCCCGCGCCAAATGACTGCCTGTTTCTCATCAATCAGCAAGCCGATGCTCATTGCCTTAATCCCAAAGCGTTCGATCGGCACAATCTTACCTTTCCCATCCACATTCGTCATCATCGGGCGTTCGTTTCGAATGCCCAGCATCATGGGAACCGAGGGGCCGTAGATATCTGCATCGAGCAAACCTACCGCTGCACCTTTATTGGCCAATCCTAAAGCTAGGTTTACCGCTACGGTACTTTTTCCAACACCCCCTTTCCCGGAGCCTACCACGATGATATTCTTCACATCCGTGAGGATACCCTTAGGGTCACGGCGGTTGCTGACTACCCGGGAACTCATTTTGATATGCACCACTGCCTCCGGACTAACCATAACCCGAATTGCATTCAGACAAGCTTTCTCAATCATTTCTTTGAGCGGGCAGGCGGGGGTGGTCAGGATGACCGTGAAACTGATGTTGTGACCGTCTATTTTGATATCCTCAACCATATTGAGGGTTACGAGGTCTTTCCCTAAGTCTGGCTCCTGCACCTGGCTCAGAGCCTGCAGGATTGCCTCTTTTGTAATAGCCATAAAATCTTTCGTTAAATCAAATTTTGCGCGCGGCAAAAGTACGGGAGCCTCTTGCATCTTTGCCAGAAGCGAAGGCATTCAGAGCATTGTGTCCTGGGCCTGTGCGGTAGCCACTCAGCTTATGTTGCGTCGTTTGATTTTATTGTTCTGTATTGCCCAAAGCCTTGCAGTCGTTGCCATCGCGCAGGATGATGTTGATGCGCGCATCGTACAAATCAATGGGGTTACCATCACTGCAGACAGCCTTCGGGCCGTGCCCTATACCACCGTTACCGTTCGGAATAAATACCGGGGTGTCAGCTCTTCTGATTTGGGTGTTTTCTCTTTAGTCTGCTACAAAGGCGATACCCTGGAGTTCACCGCCGTTGGCTTTCGCCCTAAGACTTATGTGGTGCCCGCTCAGATAAAAGGCCAGTATTTCTCTATGATTCAGCTCATGGTACAGGATACCTTTTTCCTGCCCGAAACCATTGTGCGCCCGCTGCCTTCCAAGGGGGAGTTCGATTATGCATTTACCCATTGGAAAATTCCAGACGACCAATATGAAATAGCTCGAAAAAATACGGATGCACTGATGCTGCGTGCGATGGCTTATACGATGCCGAGAGATGGCCGCGAAAACCAGGCTGTCTATCAGCAAAACATGGCCCGGGAAGCCATTTATTACGGGCAAATCCGGCCATCCAATATCACGAACCCTATTTCCTGGGCCGAGTTTTTTGATGCCTGGAAACGCGGTGATTTTCGAAAGAAGAATTATTAGTGCCTGTTGATATTCGGCATTTGATACTTCTGTTTCCGGGGCTGTTCAAGTATCCTGATTCGGGGTCCATCTATTCGAGCTTGCCTGTCTGCTCATTTTTTCTCTTTTCAAAAATCAAGCTTCGCTTTTTCAGCTTGTAGCCCTGTGCATACAGGTACTTTTGTACTTCCATTTTCAGATCGTTTTACAGACCCTATTTCATGGCCAAAGTTTCCATCAATCTCGCAACCGGCTCTATACAGGAAGAAGAACTAATCGTGGGTATTGACCTCGGTACGACCAATTCGTTGATTGCGATCGTTCGTGAAGATGAAGGCCAGCGTAAACCCATTGCCCTCCGTGAAACAGATGGTCTGACCCTGGTCCCTTCCATCATCCACTTTGGGCCATTTGGCGACGTGCATGTGGGTCAGGATGCCCGCCAGCACCTGCTGGATGCTCCTGAGCGAACGATCTATTCCGTAAAGCGCCTGATGGGGAAAAGCTACCATGATGTGGAAGACCATGCCGCTTCCTTTGCCTACAAAGTGATCGACGACCATACTGATTCTCTGGTGAAAGTGGCCGTCGGGAATCAGTTTTATTCCCCCATTGAGCTTTCGGCGCAGATCCTACATCAACTCAAGGCACGTGCCGAACACGTGTTGAAAGTGCCGGTTTCCAAGGCGGTCATTACGGTGCCCGCATACTTCAACGACACCCAACGCCAGGCTACCCGCGATGCCGGCAAATTGGCCGGCCTTGATGTGCTGCGTATCGTGAATGAACCTACTGCGGCTGCATTGGCTTATGGCCTTGGTGTACGCCCGGATGAAGAACGAAGCATTGCCGTTTATGATTTGGGTGGGGGCACGTTTGATATCTCCATCCTCCGGCTCTCGGGTGGCATTTTTGAAGTCCTTTCCACCCATGGTGATACCTACTTAGGCGGTGATGATTTTG
Source organism: Bacteroidota bacterium (assembly GCA_018267625.1). Taxonomy (GTDB): domain Bacteria; phylum Bacteroidota; class Bacteroidia; order Chitinophagales; family Chitinophagaceae; genus UBA1952. The sequence continues at coordinate 37,771 of JAFDYC010000056.1, read as the reverse complement.
ACCGTGCCCTGGTCGGACTTTTCAAACAACAAGTCCCCCAGTTCAACACCGAAGATGATGCTACACTGATTCAGGAATTGCGCCTTCTGGGAGAAGAGGCTAAAAAGGCTTTGAGCCATTCTGAATTTTTTGAAGGTTCAATACGAGGAGAAAAGATTCATGTACATCGCCATGAATTTGAATCAGCCATCCGGCCACTCGTGGAGCGCACGCTCGATAGCTGCCGCCAGGCACTTTCCGATGCCCGACTCAGCACAAAAGACATTGATGCGGTGGTGATGGTGGGTGGTTCAACACGGGTGCCTTTGGTAAAACAATCCGTACGGGAGTTTTTTGTTCGCGAATTATTTGACTCTTTCAACCCGGATGAAGTAGTGGCTTTGGGAGCTGCCGTGCAGGCGGATATTCTTGCCGGAAAAAACACCGACATGCTGCTGCTGGATGTGACGCCCCTCTCCCTCGGCATCGAAACGATGGGCGGTTTGATGGATGTGCTTGTCCCTCGTAATTCGAAAATTCCTTCGAAAGCAGGTCGTCAGTACACCACGCAGAAAGACGGGCAGAGCGCTATGGCCATTACCGTTTATCAGGGCGAACGAGACCTCGTTGCCGACAACCGCAAGCTGGCTTCTTTCAACCTCAAAGGAATCCCTTCCATGCCCGCCGGTTTGCCTAAAGTAGAAATCACTTTTTTGATTGATGCGGATGGGATCCTGAAAGTGAGTGCTAAAGAACTTCGCAGCGGTGTGGCCCAAAGCATCTCTGTGAAGCCACAATACGGTCTTACGGATGAAGAAGTGGAACAGATGCTGATGGATTCGCTCCTGAATGCCCGAAAGGATATGCAGGCCCGTGCCCTCGTTGAAGCTTCAACCGAAGCAGAACAAATGCTTCTGACCACTGAAAACTTCCTTCAGAAAAACAGAAACCTGCTTTCAGAAGAAGAAATGAACCGCACCCTCAGCCAGATGAATACTTTGCGTGTAGCCCTTTCAGCGAAAGAGAAAAACCAAATTCAGGCAGCCACAGAAGCGCTCAATGACATTTGCCGTCCTTTCGCAGAACGACTGATGGACTCAGCACTGAGCGAGGCAATGCGGGGCACGAAAGTGCTTTAAGCCTTCCCGGATTTCCAATAGCTATTAATGCAGGATATATACGCCTTTCGGGTTGAAGAAGCGGCGCAGAGAATCGAGCATCCGGGTAGTATCTGCGGTACTGCGCGGCATATTAAGCACGACAAAGAAATTTGAAGAGTCCTTACTGACCAGTTCCACGTTGTTACCGTTACGTTTCAAGGCATCTTTGCGTTTTTCAGCCGCAGGGCGGGAAGAATAGCTATTCAAAACCACCTGAAAATCGCCGGAAGGGGCAGCCGGTTTAGTAGTGGTGCTGTCAATGACATGGCTGGTATCAACAGGTAGAGTAGCCACTGGAGGTTCTGGAGCCGGCTGGACAATTGCTGTATCCTGCATCACTACAGGTGTAGCCGGCCTGCTACTGAAATACCGATAAGCGAAGATGCCTCCGGCAAGGATAATGAGCAGCGCAAGGGCCAGCATCACGATTTTGCCCCAGGCAATTTCAGAAGCAGGTTTTTCCTGGGTAGTATCGTGATGAAAGACGGGTTGTTCCTCGGTCCGTTTTGCCATCCGGATAATGGGAACCGGAGGAGGTGTATGCTGCAACTGCGGGCTGCCCACAAACCGGGTGAGCCCATTTTGCTCAATAAACTTTCCAACACCGGGAATCTCTACTTCCTTCCCAGCAGCTAACTCTGCTCTTGAGGCAATGCTGAAATCGCGAAGTGCATTGGCTGCTTTAGAAATGGAGGTCTGTTCGTGTGTGGCAATAAAATTGGCAAGTGCATCATCAATGCTACCGCCGGGACTTAGGGTCACTTCATATTCCGGGGCACGCAGGGATTCGCCGTCATATTCCGCTGCCTTGCGGCGAATCTCCAGGTTGCCCAAACCGTGGATATAGCAGAAGTTGTTTTTGAGCAGATAGAGTCCGATATACTTGGCAATGTCCATGCGGGTGGCAAAATTGAAGCGTGCAAATTAAGGGTAGCTCGGGTGCTAAAAACGATACCGCAATCCTCCGTAAAGATTAAAGCCAAAAGAAGGGTAGCCTAACCAGCGTTCATTGCGGCGACCCAGTAAATTATCGGCATGTATAAAGGCTGACAACTTAGAAAAGAAATGGTATTCTGCAGATGCTCCGAAATCGAAAACACCCCGTTGCCGGACGTTATGGCCATAGGCATCCAGCCCCCAGATTTCGTCCAGCACCTGCATATAGCTTGTCAGCAACAATCCCTTCGTCAGGCGCCAGGAAAGATCTCCCTTTAAGCGAATTCCAGGCATGCCATATGCATGTTGCAGCATGCTCAGTTGGTAATAATTCAGCCATTGCCCTTCGGCTCCTAATGAAAAATATTCACCCACCTGATAGCGCAGGCCGCCACCCCAGCATAGGGCGCGTATCTCGTGTTCGTAGATGATGCTGAAATCTTTTCCATCACTGCCGGCACTGGTGATAAACAAGGGAGCATCCTCAAGATGCTGCCAGGCAATTCGGCCCCATACACTCAAATGATTGCCCAGCGCGGCCTGAACAGCTCCAGCAACTTCGGCACGCGTGCTCTGACGAATGGAAAAATTGCCCGGGAAGAAATAAGGATTCTCTTCACTGAGTTGCTGCAAGGTGTTCTGCATACGCTCCGCCTTGCCCGTTGCTTCAATCCTAATGCGCTTATTCAGGAATTGAAAGCCAATACGTATATCCGGCAGCCACAGCAGATCGGCTCCTTCGCTCCAGGTGGGTGCCAACGAGAGGTGTGCATCCAAATTTCCTGAACGATAGTCCGCGAAGGGCAGGACCTGAAACAGATTACTGCTCTGGTTTCGATCCAGCGAAGACGCCAGGCTATTCCAGGAACCTTGCACATTCAAGGCCAGGCCCAGACTGAAAGATGAATCTATTCTCCGGCTGATTGGTGCGAAAAATTGAAGATCCGTTTCGTGTCCCTGTCTGCCGTCCCAGGCAAGCAGGTTCAGTGTGGGCGCATAGTCTAAATTCCAGATGCCGGGGCTCGTATTGTGCAAGCCGAAATGAAGCCGGGCAGCATCATATTTCATCCGTACATCGTCCAGATTGAATTGTTGCAGCGAATGGTCATATCCATAACGCCCAAACACATTCCGGCTCAGGTCCAGGCCAGCATCCAGCTTGTAATGGTCATCGTTCCAGCTTGCGTCACTTTTCAGTAGGAAGTTTCGATAAATCTGATTGGCTGTGCTGCCTTCCTGGCTGAGGTACCGGCCATAGATATTCCCTTTCCATTGCGCCACCTGCAACCCTCCAATGCCCGCTTCGGCAAGGGCTGTTGAAAGGTTTCCACCTCCGAGTAAAATATAGTTCTGTGGAGGAAGCGGAGCGGTGTCTTTACCCAGAGCCAGGGGGCGAAGCGGCAAGGCTCGATAAGAATAGAGGAGTGTTTGCTGCGGCACTTCATAGTGTTGCGGCTGCGGCTCTTTTTCGTTGGGTGGAAGACTGGGTGCATAGCCGGGTTTTTGCAAGGCCTTCATCTCCGGCTGATACACCTGATACACTTCCAGCGTAGTGCTTTTGATGCTGGTGTCGTTTCGGGCCGCAGGCGGCATCGGGCTTGCCGGCTTGGGTGTGGGCGGAGTTTTGGCTTTGCGCCGTTGCGCCTGTGCCGGCGTCGAAAGGAAGGCCAGCATGAGTAATAGAATGACTCCGGTGATACGCTTCGTCATGCGCTACTCGTTAGAAAGTTTAGAATGATCAAGGTTCTTCAGTTCCTGAAGCCGTTGTTCGGCATACGCTCTGAGTTCGGGAAGCTTCGTGTTGCGTACCACACTCTGGAAGGTAGCACGGGCATTGAAGTAATCTTTTTTAGCGATAGAGATGTCGCCCAGCAACAGGTACGTTTTTACAAGCCACCATTCATAGCCCGAGCTACGCTTAATGTTAGCACTGGCTTCCTTTTCTGATTCTTTAAGCTTGCATGCGGCAAAAAGCGCTTGTGCCCATCGGTATCCTGCTTCTGCTGCTACGGCTGCATTGTCACTCTTGACCAGCGATGGCAACAGTGTGTCGGCCCGGCTACTATCACCCTGCAGTAAGCGCTGCCGGAGGATAATTAATGTGGCTTCATCGCGCAGGCCCGGGGCTACCTGGGCACAGGTTAAGAGCGAGTCGGAATTACGAACAGCCGCAGCTTCATCGTGCATACGAGAAGCGGTACGCATCAGCCCGGCAAATGCGTTGCTACGGGATTCATCGGTTTCTGCATGTTCGGCAAGCAAACCATAATACCGGTTCGCATCACTCCAGGCGGTGTCTGCCAGGGCAAGTTCTGCAGCCCGGCGGGCACTTTCTTCAGAGAACGCATTCCATCCCGCTTGCAGCAAGGTGTCGTAGGCTTGCCGGGCGACAGCATAAGACTTCGAATTGTACAAGCTGTTGGCCAGATAATAGCGTGCCTTAAGCGCTTTCATGCCTGCCGGAAACTGCTGGAGATACCTTCGAAATGCAGCGGCTGCCGGGGCCCAATTCATAGAGGCATATTGTAGCTCTGCTGCATTATAAAATGCCGTGTCCATCTCCTGGTCTGAGGCAAGTGGCAGATTGAATTCTTTCAACAACGTGATGTAAGCATCCGGCTGATTCCGTTCAACAAAAATGCGCTTGCAGGCGGCCAGGGCATCGCTGCGTTCCGGAGCAGATGGGAAGTCGCGAATCAGTTTTCTAAAACTTTCTAGCGCTTGCTCATCTTTATTCAATTGCTGTTGTAAGCTGCCGATTTTCAGGAGGGCTTTTGGGGCAAATTCTGGTTCCTTCTTGTCTGTGGTTAACAGGCTAAGTGTAGCAACCGCTTCATCATAACGGCCGGTTGTAATCTGAGTCAGGCCCATTTCGTAGCGGGCTTCGGCTGCATAAGCAGACGGCGGAGTAACACTCATGATATTGCTCAGCAGCTTCAGCTTTTCAGTATTGTCGCCGCGTAAACCCGCGATGATGGCAGATTGCAGGCGGGCATACTCTGCATCGGTGCCTGTGCCCGAAGCCAGCGATGTATAAATAGGGGCCGCATGTGCAAAATCTTTTTGCATGAAATAGGCGTCCGCTTCGCGCAAAGAAGCATTGGTAGCAGTGGTGTTATTGCCTTCTTGTTTCGCAGTAGCGAAGGCCTTTTGAGCTTCCCGATAATTTTTGAGCTGCATCAGTGCGTAACCGAGGGTAGAAGCTGCATGAGCGCGTGTGGCTGTGCTGCTCACTTGTTGTGCTAAGGGGCTGGAAGCTGCCCGGAGGAATGTTTGGTCGAAATAGACGGCTGAATCGTATCGGCTTTGACGGTATGCAATTTCCGCTTTCCAAAAATGAGTAGCAGCAGTATAGGCAGGTGCGGATTGTTGTGAAAGTGATTCGGAGAGCAATTTGTCTGCTTCGTCTAATTGCCCGGACTGAAGCTTTTGCAATCCATAGCCGTATGCTGCGCGTTGAAAGATGCTTCCATATCCGGCATCATTTGTAGGGAAGCGGGCCAATGCCTGATAGGCATCCTTGTAATTGTTTGTTTCCAGATAGAGCTGCGACTGAAGCAAGCGAGCAGCAGGCAAATAATCGGAGCCGGGATAATCCTGCATCAGGCTGCGCAGGCTCCGCATGGCTTCATCGGGGAAACCGGTTTCGTAGCAGAGTTTCGCGTGCAGCAAAAGCGCGGCTTCCCGTTGCCCGGGGTTGTAGGGCATTTCGGCGCAGAGGCCAAAGGCATTTCTGGCTCCTGTCTTATCATTCGTCTTTAGGTAGCAGTCGCCGAGCAGGTACATGGCTGCCTGCCCTAACGAATCTTTTGCGATGCTCAGTGGCTTGAATTTGGCGATTGCATTGGTCCATTCGTCCACCCGGTAATAGGCGTAGCCCATTTCATACAAATCCTCTTTGCGCAGCTTTTCCGAATGGTTGTAGTAATACTCGAAATAGGGTAAGGCATCACCAAAGCGTCCGGCTTCAAACAGGCATTGAGCCGCCAGCAGATGCAGTTCGTTTTCATAATAAGAAGGAACACCCGGCTGCAACAGGCTCAGCGCTTCGGCCAAAGCCGTATCTCGTTCACCTTTGAAATAGTATATCTCGGCCATGTAGTAGGGAACTACGGGCCGGTAGATTTTTTCATCTCGAATCCGGGCAAAGCTTTTCAGCGCGGCAGCATATTCACCTTTTGTGTAGGCCAGCAATCCATAGTAGTAATTACCCGGGCTGTAATATTTCCCCGGCACTTCTTTCATGATGCTCAGCAGCGTGTCTGCCGGCCCAAACTGATGGTTGTTGAAATAACAATAAGCCAGTTCAAATTTTGCATCTGCGATTTCGGTATTGCTCAGGTTGGCAATGCCAGACGTTTGATAATAGGGTATGGCGGCGGCGAGCTTGCCCTGCAAGAAATAGTAGCGTGCAATAGCCAGTGACAGCCGGTCTCGCAGGACTTGTGGGTTGAGCTGCTGCAGGAGGGCTACAGCCGAATCAAGCGCTCCGTACGAAGTTGTTTTCAGGCCACTGACCGCCTTTTCGTACTCTGTATTTCGGCGGGTATCCAGCCAGGCCGCGTCCAGGTACAGTGGGCCATTCAAGGCGGATTGTGCCGACTGGCGGGCGAGTGACCAGAGCGCCGCATCAAACTGGTCGTTCGTTCGGAAGCTTGCGTCTTGTTGCGGGCTAAAACGGGAAAGTTCTTGTGCAGGTGCTGCCAGGGGCAGGGCAAGGGCGAGGCTGCAAAGGGTGATGAATCGCTTTAGGAGCATGAGCAGAATAAGCGCGGTTTGCTGCTTGCTTTAAAAATTCCAGGAAAGGCTGAGGCTGGGGAAAATGGGTAACTGATACACGCGGGTGTTATCAAAACGGTTGACGTAGAAAATATTGTTCCGGTTGAACAGGTTCGTGATGCTGAACGTCGCTTCCAGATTGGATTGTTTGGAAAGCTCAAAACGTTTCTTGGCTGAAATATCCACCCGGTGGTAATAAGAAAGCCGGCCCCCATTTACCTGGCTGGCGTAGAGCAGCCCAAGTTGCCCGTTTTGTTGCAGGTAGTTGGTGCCGATTCCGTTTGATGTCAGGTTGAGGTTTTCATAAAAGCCCTGAGTCTGAGTGAAGGGGAAAGGAGAGCCGAGATTATATCGCAGCGAAAGCTCGATATCCTTATGCTTGCCGGCTGTGTACGCTGCCAGGAAGTTGGCGTTAAACCGGCGGTCGAAGGGGGGCGGATAGGTTTGCATGAAATCGGTGCGGTCCACATATTGGTAGCCCATCACGGCCCAAACGTAAAGGCGACGGTTTGAATATTTTGTTGAAAAATCAATGCCATAAGCCTTTCCTGTTTCAAATACGAAGTCGTTGTTGTCAATGCTGCCATTGGCATATACTTGGCCTTTATAGCGGTTCAGCTCAAAGTTTTGAGTGAAGTCTTTGAACCAGGGTTCCAGGTTGAATTCAAAATGTTGAATATCGAATTCCACCCCACCCAAAATATGATAAGCGGTCAGCAGGTTCGACTGCACCGGGTCGGAAGAAGTAGCCGGGTTTTTATATATCGTCTTGTCTGGGCTGAGCAGGAATCCGGTAAAGAAGTTGACGATGTCGCGGTCGTTTTTGGTTGAAATAATATTCTGAGAATACAAGCCTGCAGCCGCTTTCAGGCGCAAGTTGGGCGTGATGTTGTATTTCATACCGATGCGGGGCTCGGGCGAAAACTTATCCAGGGTAGCGTAGTACTGAATTCGCAGGCCGGGCTCCACGATAAACTTCTCACTGAAGTTCTTTCTGAAAATGGCAAACAGGGAGGCGATGGTATTCTGGCGGTCGAGGCTGGTGCCGTAGCCGAAATTGTTTGTATAGCTCAGGTTGGTGGCGATGCCGCTTACTTCAAGGCCATATTTGAACTGGCTGTAACCGGGCAGGAAGTTGGTGAAGTTGATGCCTCCTTCAAAGCCTGAGATACCGCTGCTGCGGGGAACATTCTGCCCTGTTTCATTGTAGTCAATGCCGTATTTGGAATAAGCAAACTTGCCGTCAATAAGTGCGGATGAGCCGGCTGGTGAAACCACAAACGTGGCACCACCGCCAGTAGCCGTCCATCTGAAATCGGCAATGGTAGCATCCGTCTGTGTGTTTAGAAACTTAGCGCGGTCATCGAAGTTGAAGCCGAACAAATTCAGCTTGGATCCGCTGTTGCCGCTAAAGGTCACCTTGCCATACAGGTCTGTGAAGGCATATGGAAGCCCGGAAGAAAAAGGTTCTCCAAAACTGCCGTACAAGGCTTTTGAGGTCTGGTCGAGGTAGCTGTGTTTGACGCTGAGTAAGTAGGTGATGGAGCTGCCTTCTTCATCTTTTGGCTTCATAATAGGGCCTTCCAGCATAGCACGCGCCATGATAGGCGACACGGAAAGCTTGCCTTCTGTACGGTTCTTATTGCCGTCCCGCGTATGGATGTCTAAGATGGCAGAAGTGCGGTTGCCATATTGTGCATTGAAGCCGGCACTTTGGATATCTACGCTGCGAATAGCATCGGTTTCGAAAACAGAAAACAGGCCGATGCTGTGAAAGGGATTGTAGATGGTGACGCCGTCCAGGAGGATGCCCGTCTGAGAAGGAGAACCGCCACGGATGTAGAGTTGCCCGCCCTGGTCGCCGGTGAAGACGACACCGGGAGTCACTTGCAGGTATTGGGCAATGTCCGGTTCACCTCCGGCAGATGGCAGCATTTTCATTTCGCGGGGGGTGACGGTCGTGACGCCGGCATTTACCAGGGTGCGTCGTTCTTGTTTTCTTCCTGACACGGTGATGTCGTCCAACGCAATTCCCGAACGGCTCATGATGAGCTTCTGTGTCGTAATCCCGCCTGGGCGAATCGTAACTTCTTTCGTGGCGGAATCATAGCCGATTTGGGTAGAAATAAGCGTATAGCTGCCTGCCGGAATTCCGGTAATAGAAAAGTATCCGTTCACGTCGGTCTGCACTCCGTATCCGGTGCCCAGCAGCCAAACATTTGTATAAATCACGGGCTCGCCGCTGCCTTTTTCATAAATAAAACCCTTCACTGTTCCGGTTTGGGCATAACCGATAGAAGCACATAACAAAACAAGCAGGAGGGAGAAAATCTTTTTCATAAAGGATTCAAAACAGCGCTTTGAGGGGAAAGGCAGCAATTTTTTTCTGCCAAAAGCGGCCAAAGATAGCGGGAAATACAGCGCAGCTTTTTTGAAGTCGGGCTCGCTCCACCGGCTGAAATCCCGGGATTTGCCGCAAGGCATCCATCCAATCCCTTTTGATAGCGCTTCAAGAAAAATGTTTCGTTTTAGAGCTAAACTCAGCGTCGCGTTTTTGTTTTTTTTCAAAAAAATTGAAGGGTGGTCTTCTGCTTTTCCGGGATGGGACCTACTAATGGATAGCCCCCATGTAACCGTTTGCCTCAAGGGCCTGAACATTCTCCGCAAGGCCCGCTCACTTGATTTTTTTTGTCATTTACCCAACATTATGAGACCATTCTACTACCGGCACAGCCCTACTTTTGCGCCACATTTTTTCTCCATTTTTCTATGAAGCGTAAAGCTTTCCTTGCGGGACTTGCCGCCATGAGCCTGATGGCGGGCGGTGCAAGTGCCCAAATCAAGTTTTCTGAATTTGATTTACCCAACGGCCTCCATGTTATTCTTCATGAAGACCATTCAACGCCTATCGTTGCAGTAAGCGTCATGTATCATGTAGGCTCCAAGAATGAAGACCCGAACCGTACAGGTTTTGCCCACTTCTTCGAACACCTGCTTTTTGAAGGATCTGAAAACATCAAGCGCGGAGAATACATGAAGCTGGTACAGGCTGCGGGCGGTCAGCTCAATGCTAACACAACACAAGACCGCACTTTTTATTATGAAGAGCTGCCTTCCAACCAGCTCGAACTGGCGCTCTGGATGGAAAGCGAACGTATGCTGCACGCAAAAATTGATAGTATCGGTGTAGAGACGCAGCGTAAGGTGGTGAAGGAAGAGAAGAAGCAGCGCTACGACAATACACCCTATGGCCAGCTCATGAATGTGGTGTATGAAAATGCCTTTACCAAGAGCAATTACCGCTGGACTCCCATCGGAAAGGAGCAATACATTGACCAGGCTACTCTGCCCGAGTTCATGGATTTCTACAAGACCTTCTACGTGCCCAATAATGCCGTGCTGGTTATTGGCGGGGATATCAATACTCCGGAAGTGATCAAGATGGTTACAAAGTATTTCGGGGGCATTCCGAAAGGCACCCGTCCCATCCCCCGCGATTTGCCTCAGGAGCCGCAGAGCATGGCTGAAAAGCGAGTAACCTTCTACGACAATATCCAACTGCCGGCTGTAGTGATTGCCTACCACACGCCGAAACCCAACACGCCGGATTATTACGCATTGGATCTGCTGACCAACCTGCTATCGCAAGGCAAAAGCTCGCGCCTGCAAAAAGAAGTAGTGGACAAAGAACAGAAGGCAGTGCAGGTGGGGGCCGGAGCTACGGGGAATGAAGACCCCAGCATCATGATTATGTTCGGCATCGCCAATATCGGTGTGTCGCCGGACACGCTCGAAAAAGCCATGCTCGCAGAAGTAGAAAAAGTGCAGAAAAATGGCGTGACGGATGCTGAAATGAAGAAACTGATGGTGCAGACGGAAACCCAGTTTGCCGAACAGAACAGGAAGGTGTTGGGCGTTGTCACGAACCTCGCTACTGATTACACCTACTTTAAGGATGCCAACTTAGTCAACACTGAGCTGGCGAAATACCAGGCGGTGACCAAGGAAGACATCCAGAGGGTTGCCCGGAAATTTTTCAGGAAAGAAAATCGTCTGGTCGTTTATTATCTGCCCAAATCCGAGAAGAAAGACTAATGCCCATTCGGTAATGCCTTCCAGCTTGCCTTCCCATTCAAAGCCTTCCTTCTCCTTCAATCAATGCCTTTTCAGAAAATGAAAAAATACCTCATAGCCATAGCCGGTTGTTCCATTCTGGCAACAACGGCACAAGCACAAACGCTGGACCGCTCCATTCGCCCCAAACCCGGCCCAGCTCCCAAAATAGAACTCGGCAAAACGGAAACATTTACCCTGCCGAATGGCCTGCGTGTTTTCGTGGTAGAAAACCACAAAGTGCCGCTGGTTTCTGTCTCCCTCCAGCTCGATATCCGCCCCGAATTGCAAGGCAACATGGCCGGCTATCACGATATCGTAGGTGAGCTGATTACCTCGGGTACCAAAACCCGTTCTAAAGACCAGATGGATCTGGCCATTGACAATATCGGCGCTACCATCAGAGCGGATGAAGAAAGCATGTTTGGTACCTGCCTGGTGCGCAACGAAGACAAACTCGTGGAGCTGATGAGCGACATGATTCTGCATCCTGATTTCCGCCAATCAGAACTGGACAAGCTCAAAAAGCAAAGCCTCTCCGGTCTTGCTACGCAAAAAAATGACCCGGATGCCATGCTCGAAAACCTTACTCAAGCGGTGAATTATGGAGCCCGGCATGCATATGGTGAAGTGGCTACAGACAAGACCATCGAAGCCATTACCCTGAAGCGCTGCAACGATTATTTCAACACTTACTGGCGCCCGAATGTGGCATATTTAGCCTTTGTGGGCGATGTGACCCCGGCCACGGTGAAGCAGCTTATGCAGAAGTATTTCAGTGGCTGGAAAAAAGCAAACGTGCCCGTTGCTGCTTACAGCTTACCCAAGCCCATCACTGCAACTCAGGTTTCCTTCGCCAATCGTGATGCCGCAGTTCAAAGCGTCTTTAACGTGACGTATCCTTTGGAGTTACTGCCCAACTCGCCGGACGTTATTAAAGCCCGTGTGGCAAATGCTGTTCTGGGTGGCGGTTCGCAAGGGCGCTTATTCCTCAACCTGCGCGAAAAACATGGCTGGACCTACGGCTCCTATTCTTCCATTCATCAGGATGAATTGGTGGGCAATTTCACGGCCTATGCAAAATGCCGGAACATCGTTACCGACAGTGCCATCGCACAGACCCTCGCTGAGATGAAGCGTATCCGTACCGAACCGGCGACCGAAACGGATGTACAGAACATCATCAATAACATGACCGGCCAATTTGCCATCAGCCTCGAGAACCCCCAGACCGTTGCTCAGTTTGCCATCAACATTCAACGCTATCATCTGCCCAAGGATTACTATACCAATTACCTGCAAAATCTGGCTGCCGTAAGCGTATCCGACGTTCAGGAAATGGCTCAGAAATACATCCGTCCGGAAGCAGCGAACATCATTGTGGTAGGTAATGCAGACCAGGTGGCCAAGAGCTTAGAAAACTTCGGTAAAGTTTCTTTCTTCGATAACTATGGTCATCCGGTTGCAGCCAATGAAAAGCAGGCAGCACCTGCAGGCCTGACAGCCGATGCAGTGATTAAAAAATATATCGCGGCTTTGGGCGGTGAGGCAGCCATCAATGGCTTAAAAGACATGAAAATTGAATACAGCTTTGAGCCACAACCCGGCGTCACTGTTGTTATGAGTGAATGGAAAAACGGGAAAAGCCTCAAGCGCACCGTGACAGCCATGGGACAAACCTTCCAGAAGTCGGTTTACCACGATGGTAAAGGCACCCAGGAAGCCCGGGGACAGAGCAAGGAGATGGATGCCGCTGAGCTGGCCGAATCCGCTCAGGAAGCGGACCTCCAAGATGTACTTCATCCAGAGAAATATGGTATCAAGCATACACTCGCTGGAATGGAAAAAGTGGATGCTGAGGATGCCTATGTACTGAATACAGAAGATGCCAGCGGTGAGAAAGGCAAGGAATATTATAGTGTGGCTACGGGCCTGCTCATCAAGAGCGTTCAGGTGAAAGAAAGCCCTCAGGGTGCTGTCAGCATTTCCACGGAGTATAAAGATTACCGCGAAGTGCCCGGTACCGGAGGATACAAAGTGCCTTACGAATTGAAGCAACAAGCCGGGCCTCAAAACATAGACTCGAAGCTGACTTCTGTTGAAATCAATAAGGGTATCCCTGATAGCGAGTTTAAATAAGCACTGCACATTCAATGCACTCGGGCACAGCCGCAACCCACATGTTGCATGCTGTGCCCGTTTTTTTTGCCCTTTTCTGCAAGCCTATGGCCGAACTTTGCCCGGCTCATCCTGCTTTGATTTATGAAGACCTTCGACGTTCCCGTTCAATACCGCAGCCCGCTCATCTCCCAGATCAAAGCCGAGCGGAAAGCAGCCGACAGACTCAAGAAAGATTTTTCGCCTACCCGCCTGCAACTGGGCTCCCTGGAAGTCATCCTGGCCCGGCATTTCGGCTTTTGCTATGGCGTGGAAAATGCAATTGAAATTGCTTTTAGAGCCGTAGCTGAAAACCCGGATAAACGCATTTTTCTGCTTTCTGAAATCATTCATAACCCCGGCGTCAATGCCGATTTGCAACAGATGGGCGTCCGCTTTATCATGAACACCCGGGGCCAGATGATGATGAACTGGGATGAGATTACGGTGGACGACATTGTGGTTATTCCTGCCTTTGGCACCACCCGGCAGGTCGAAGAAAAAATGCGGGAAAAAGGGATTGAACCGACACGTTACGAAACGACCTGCCCGTTTGTGGAGAAGGTCTGGAACCGTGCTGAACGAATCGGCAGGGAAGGATACACGGTTGTCGTGCACGGCAAACCCAAGCATGAAGAAACCCGCGCCACTTTTTCTCATAGCGAAGCACATACACCCACAGTAGTGGTCAAAGACCTGGAGCAGGCCCGGAGGCTGGCAGCTTACATCACCGGCCAGGAACAACCGGAACACTTCTTTGTCGAATTTGCGGGGCAACACAGCCTGGGCTTTGACCCCGCCCGGCACCTGAGCCGTATCGGTGTGGTGAACCAGACCACCATGCTGGCCAGCGAAACTCAAGGCATTGCCGACTACCTGAAACAAGTGATGATTTCGCAGTATCAACTCCTGCCGGAACAAGTCACCGAACACTTTGCTGACACACGCGACACCCTTTGTTATGCTACCAATGACAACCAAAGTGCCGTTCAGGGTATGCTGGAAGCCGAGGCCGATTTTGCCTTGGTTATCGGTGGCTACAACAGCTCCAACACCTCCCACCTCGTAGAGCTTTGCGAACAACAGCTACCCACTTATTTTATTAGAAACTCAGATTGCCTCCTTTCCAGAAACCTGATCCGCCATTTTGATTTTCATGCCCGAACGGAGCTGGAGACTTCAGGCTACCTGCCCCAAAATACCAGCCTGAAAGTGATGATTACCTCCGGCGCCTCCTGCCCGGATGCCTTGGTGGAAGGTGTCATCGAACGCCTGGCAGAACTCAGCAACAACGCTGCCAGCTTTGCAGCATTAAGACAAGAATGATCTGTTGCCGGCATTGGGGCCAGCGTGTTCTGTGCATGTTTTTTTAAGAAAACAACCCGTCTTTTAGAGGCTCCCTCAGGTGCCAACTCGTCTGCTTAGATTGCCCTCAGAAGACACAGCACCCGACAACTCCTGATTTCGGAAAATATCGTTTATCATGGTGGAAGACTTTCTCAAAATTTCCAGAAAGAAAATTCCCTATCCCATCCGGGAGCCTTTGCGCAAATACCTGCGCCAGTATGCCCGAGAACGGACGCTGCCCATAAGCTATTCCGAGTTGTTGGATTACCAGGAAAGTGTGCCTCTGATTGACCCGACAGGCAAAGACACCCTTTGGGAAACGGCTATCTACCCGGCCTACGCCTGCGACCGGATTCATCAGGGGCTGAAGAAGATTTATGCCATGCTTAAAGCGGGGGGGGATTTCAAAGTGCAGGAGCATTTATTCATAGACCGTATTGACTATTGCAGCTTTGGCAACACACATCCTTTCCGGATCAAAATCGTCAACCGCTACAATGAAGTGTACGATTACTTCTACCTGAAAGTGGCAGATGCCTCCCGAATCTATGGCCTCGAGCTGGAGCACCTGCTGTCGCCCAACCAACTCAACTTTCTAACCCACGACAACACGCTGGTCGAAGAACATATTGCAGGCATCCCTGGCGATGTCTTTGCTGCGCAGTACCTGAGCCGTCCTGAGTTCAACCCGAAACGCATTGCCAAGGACTTTGTCAAGTTTAACGAACGATGCTTGGCCGGCCTGCTTGGCGATATGCGTGCCTACAATTTCGTGTTCGTCATCACGCCAGACTTCGACGATTACCAATTCCGGATTCGCCCTATTGATTTTGACCAGCAGTTTTATGAAGGCAATGTTCGCATGTATCAGCCGCAGTTTTTTAAAGAAAACAACTCCTTTGTTCAACTTGCCTTGCAGCATTTCAATACTCAGGTGATGCAGCAATATCAGCAGGAAGAACGGGCGCTTATTGTCCAGCGGATGCGCAGCGAACGTGTGCGTCTAGCCGGCTTGCGGGATGCCCTGAGGAAGGATGATGTGGCCCCTCCGGAAAAGTTGGAGGAACTGAAAAATTCGCTGGCAGCACATTATCAGGACCCTCGTTTCCTGCGTTGTGCCTGCACCGTGGATATTATTGAGCTCAGCCTCAAACGCCTCATCATCCGGCGGAGAGCTGCCTGAACTTCCTGAAAGGGAAACCTGTTCGAAGGAGCTACATTCTATTGCTTCGCCGGGACGGAATGCCGCAGAAACAACCAATACAAGCCGATACCTAAGCCGATTATTCCCCCTGCCCCAGCGATATACCACCAGCCTGCAGTGCAGAATATCAAAAACCAAATCAGCATGCTCAGAATGGCCGGAAGAGGAAATAAAGGCATCCGCCAGGGGCGCTCTTTTTCGCGCCTGTGCCAGGCCATCACGCCTACGGCCTGCGCCAAAAACTGAACGATGATGCGCATAGTGATGATAGCAGTGATCACTTCTTTCATTTTGAATAAAAGCGAAAACAGGAAGCCCAATCCGCCCAGCATCAGCAGCGACACATGCGGTATCCGATGCCGTGGATGCACCCTCCCAAACACTTCAAAGAATAAGCCGTCCACGGCCGCTGCATAGGGCACCCGCGAGTAGCCGAGCAATACCGAAAACAGAGAAGCCAGCGCAATGCATAGTATCAATGCCGTGGCCACCTGTGCCGTTGCATGGTTATAGATCTGCTCGAAATAAAGGCTGACCACAAACTCAGATTTTGCGATTACCTGCCCATCCAGATTGCCCATCACCATCGTCTGCATCAGCAGATACAGTACGGCAATGCCGCTGATTGAAATAAAGATTGCCCGGGGGATATTTCGCTCCGGTACTTTGATTTCTGCCCCCAGATGGCAGACGTTGTAATAGCCCAGGTACGAGTAAACTGCCTTTAGCGAAGCCTGCCCTAAAGCGGCCACAAACACCAACTTCATTCCTTGTCCTCCCACCTTCGGCCAGGAATGAGGGAAGGCCTGCTGCCAGTGGAAATGAGGGATTCCGGAACCAATCAGCCAAAGCAGGGTGCCTCCGGTGATGCACCACAGCACCAACGACAACTTCCCGATGCTCTGAATGTTTCGGTAGAGCAACCACACCATCATCAACACCAGAGCACCACTCAGCACCTTCTTCTCATAAAAACCCAGGGGAACGAGGTAGCTGAAATATTGCGCAAAACCGATAGCTGCCGAGGCAACCACCAAGGGTGCCTGAATCACCGTTTGCCAAACAAACAGGAACGACATCATTCGCCCGCCCCGACCAGGAAATATTTTTTGCAAAAACACATACGAGCCCCCCGCCTGTGGCCAACGAGCCCCTAATTCAGCCCATACACATCCGTCTGCATAGGCCAGCACGGCACCCACCAGCCAGGCTGCAATACTCCAGGGGCCGGCCATCAGCGATACAATCAGCGACAGGGTGATGAAGGGGCCGATACCCACCATGTCAATCATATTGATGGCGGTGGCCTGCGTGAGACTGAGCGAGCGGGAGAGCGTTGCCTGTGAGTCGGACATGCGGACAAAGGAAACACTGCCTTTGCATTTCCTGCTGCGGTTACTTTGCCGCTGTTCATAAGCTTTGCAGTATGCGACTTCTCCTTGGTTTTCTTTTTCTCTGCTATTGCTGCCCCGCAAGGGCACAACACTCGGGCGATGAGGCCGCCATACGGGAGCTACTGTCACGGCAAGTCAGCGAATGGAACCGGGGTAATGTGGCCGGATATATGCAAGGCTATTGGGAAAGCGACAGCCTTGTTTTTATTGGTAAGAGTGGCCCTACCTATGGCTACCAGGCTACCTTGGCCCGCTACCAGAAATCCTATCCGGATGCCGCGCACATGGGCCAGCTCACTGCAAGCCCTCTTCGTATTCGCCTCCTCGCACAGGATTGGGCCTACGTCACCGGCCGCTGGCAATTGAAGCGAGTTGCGGGTAATCTGAGTGGCTATTATACCCTCCTGCTCCGCAAACTTGCCGGGCATTGGGTCATCGTCGAAGACCACAGTTCTTAAGACGTAAATCCTCCTGCATCGTTCCTTTTTCCCGGAAGAAGAAATTTTCTTGAAAGAACATGAATACCTCATCATATACTGCCCTCATCCTCCTTTCCTGCCTGAGCATGGCTGCTTGTGTCTCCAACAAAAAATACCTCGCTGCACGCGAACAGGCACACCAGGACAGCCTTAGGCTGGCAGACTACATCGCTGCACAGCACAACAAAATCGGCGCGCTGGAAGGCAAAGTGAACCAGCTGAAAAGCAGCAGTGACTTTACCTCTTCCCAGCTCAACCAGAGCCAGGAAGAAATTGCGCAGCAAAAACAACGGCTCGAAGAACAGCAAGCCCGGCTGAAACAGTTGCAGACGCTCATAGACCAGCAGAAAGTAGCCACCGAAACCTTGCGTAGCAAGATTGCCGATGCCATGAAAGGCTTTTCTGACCAGCAACTCAGCGTTCATACCAAGAATGGACGCGTGTATGTGTCCATGCAGGAAAGCCTGCTCTTCCCCTCCGCCAGTGCGGTCGTTAATGCTAAAGGGAAAGAGGCTTTAGGCGTCCTGGCCCAGGTGTTGAATCAGAATCCCGACATCAACATCATCGTCGAAGGCCACACTGACAGCCTGCGCATTCATACCGCCCGCTTTGAAGACAACTGGTCGCTGAGCGTAGCCCGGGCTACAGCTATCACCCGCATCCTGACCCAGGATGACCATGTCGCCCCGCAACGGATTACCGCTTCCGGACGCAGCCAGTTCGACCCCGTTTCCGACAATGTAACGCCGGAGGGCCGCGCCCAAAACCGCCGCACAGAAATCATCCTTGCCCCCAGGCTTGATGAATTGATGCAGCTAATTCAGGGTTGAGGTGCTAGTAATGATTCCATCTAATGGGTGGGTGTGTATTTTTTGATAGCCGGCTTTTGCGCCCTTACAGAATCGATGCAGGTTGCTGAAGCCCTTCTGCTAAAAAAACGCAGCTACAGTGCTTGAAAGCCTCCAGCATTTCTTTGCACAAATCAGATCCATGAAATCCTTTGCCTCGGACAATTATGCCGGTGTACATCCGGCCCTGATGGAAGCCTTGATGCGGGCCAATTCCGGCCATGCACGTGCCTATGGTGCCGACGAATGGACCCAGCGTTGCCTCCCTCTTTTTGAGCAGGCATTCGGGAAGTTGGCCGGGCTGCATTTTGTCTTCAATGGCACCGGCGCTAATGTGCTCTCGCTGGCAGCCTGCACCCGCTCCTTTGAGGCCGTGCTCTGTGCCGACATTTCGCATATCTACTCAGATGAAGGCAGTGCACCGGAGAACTTCACCGGCTGTCGGATGTTTCCCGTGCTCAGCGACGAGCAGGGGAAGCTGCAACCGGCAGCCCTCGAAGAAAGAATAGCCCGTAAAGGCGACCCGCATTATGCCCAGCCCCGTGTCCTGTCGCTGACACAGGCTACAGAATACGGCACGGTTTATACTCCGGAAGAGCTGCGCTGCCTGGCAGAACGGGCACATAGTAAGGGCCTCTGGCTGCATATGGATGGCGCCCGCTTCTTCAATGCGGCGGCATCACTGCACTGTAGCCCCAGCGCCCTAAGCAGTGATTGCGGCGTGGACATCCTCTCGTTGGGTGGTGCCAAGCTGGGCATGATGTACGGAGAGGCGGTGCTGGTATTTCATCCCGAGTTGGAAAAAAACTTACGCTTCCAGCACAAGCAAGTGATGCAATTGGCCTCCAAGACTCGCTTCATCGCTGCCCAATTTGAAGCTTTATTGCAAGATGAGCTCTGGCGAAGCCTGGCACAACATGCCCACAGCATGGCGCAGCGCTTAGCTGAAAGGCTTTCTGAAATTCCAGAGGTGGAACGCAGCCAGCCGGTACAGGCCAATGCCGTGTTTGCCCGCATCCCGAAAGCCTGGAATGCCCCCTTGATGGAGGCCTTCCCGTTTTATATCTGGGATGAAAGCAGCAACGAAGCACGGCTTATGTGCGCATGGGACACACAGCCCGAAGACATCGAAGCGTTTGTGGCACAGATGAAAGCCCTGAGCAAAGAATTGTAGGGCACTCCATAAGGATGATCATTTGCAGGAAAGTACCTCGCGAATCAGATAGGCGGCCAGCTTCGCTGTGCTCAAATCCTGACGGCCATCACGGAGCCAGACTGCTCCTTCAGGAAGATGCACATACGCCGGACGGGACTGCATCATGCACTGCCGCAGGTATTGCCTTGCCTGTAGTGGCGACAAACCGCAAGGTGTGGCGGCACTGGCCAGCACACCGGCGATACAATCCAAGTCGAGCTCAATACCCACAGGCCGGCCCTGAGTAAATGCGATAGCATCCGAAACTGCCTCTTGAAAGCTTTGTTTCTCTTCTAAAAAAATTGCTTCATAGCTCGAATAATGCAAGCCTGAGTCGGCATTAATTTCCTGCAGCAGGTTTTCTGCATTGTATGCTGTGTGCAGGCCAACCATTGCATACTTATCTAAAAAGCCGGCTTCGCGGGCATATCGAAAAGGATTGCCACTGTGCCGCCCTTCCTTACGGCGGTAGTCGCAGTGGGCATCAAGGTTGATGGCATGTGCCGGCTGCCCCAGGGCCTGGCTCAGTCCTTTCAGCAAGGGGTAGGCATTGTTGTGTCCGCCACCCAGGATGATAGGTGTCTTTCCCGCCCGGAACACGGCCTCCATCAGTGGTGCCACCACCTCATCCACCAAGGCTACTAATGCACGGAGCTGAACGGCATCCATGTGTTCACTTTCCGCCATCCAATCTCCAAAATGAAATGCTCCCAACACCAGCAAGTCATTGCCGCTACAGGCTGCCGATTCCTGCGTTTGGAGCAAGGCGCGCAAGGCAGGTTCCCACAGGCTGTGTGTGCCGCCCACGCCATAGTTAGCCCGCACCCCGATATCTTCTGGGATGCCCAGGAGCACATAGTGGGCAGGACAATCACTCAGCGCTTCTGGAGTGGAAAGCGTATGCACCCGCTCACCCAATCGGGTTTCCCCTTCCCGGGTGAAGACGATACTCTTTAAGTAGGCAGCCGTAGCAGGAACAAACGGCCGTTGAAAACAATTTTTCAAGGGCATGCCTTGGTATTTTTTCTTTGAGGTCAATAAAAAATGTTGCCAGCATTAAAGGCCATAAAGAAACGAAGCCCGCACGCTATTTAAGCCGCCCGTCCCGGACAAGAACTGATTCGTATCAGCCGCGGAATTGCTTTTTGCAATACCCTAATGACGCATGCCTGAATGGCTGCCAGTAAATTTGCCCCCGAAAAAAAATACCCCCATTCATATGTATCCTGCAGAACTGATTATGCCGATGAAAAGCGAGCTTACGGAACAAGGCTTCGCAGACCTGACTACCCCCGAGCAAGTGGACCAGGCCCTCCAACAATCCGGTACCACTCTGTTGATGATTAACTCTGTGTGCGGTTGCTCTGCCGGCACAGCCCGGCCCGGAGTACTGATGGCCGTGCACAACGCCTCTAAAAAGCCCGACCATCTGGTGACAAGCTTTGCCGGTTTCGATGTAGATGCCGTCCGCCAGGCCCGCAACTACTTGATGCCCTATCCGCCTTCTTCACCTTCCATCGCTTTGTTGAAAGACGGAAAGTTGGTGCACATGGTGGAGCGCCACATGATTGAAGGGCACCCGGCACAGGCTATTGCTGCACACCTCGCCTCTGTGTTTGCTGAGCATTGCTGAACCTGCATCGAGTTTTTTTATACTTCTGAGCGCCGTTGGTAATCCTGCCGGCGCTCTTTTGTTGTAGCCTACCATCTGGGCAGGAAATTCGGGTGTTGTTCGTGAGGTTTTTCTTGAATTTGGTTGCTTATTGGTCCCTAAAAACGGACAACAAAAAATTACCACTCCAAGCGGTTTTCTGAAGTCTGAGCCCGGTTTTAGCTTTCGTCTTGTCTATTTTTGTCGCCTTTATTCAACTGCAAGACAACTGTGTTGCCGCATCGTATCATCATCATCACGGCCCCTTCCGGATCGGGCAAGACCACCTTGGTGAAACGGCTGCTAACGGCAATGCCAGAGCTGGCTTTTTCGGTGTCGGCTTGTACACGGGCTCCCAGGCCGGGCGAACAGGATGGGCGTGACTATCATTTTCTGAGTGAGCAGGACTTTAAGCGGCATATTGATGCCGGGGATTTTGTGGAATGGGAGATGGTCTATACGGGGAAATATTATGGTACGATGCGCCAGGAGCTGGAGCGGATTTGGGCGGAGGGCCGGACGCCTCTGGTGGATATTGACGTGAAAGGGGCGTTGGCGATTCAGGAGCAGTTTCCTGAGGAGTCGCTCAGCATCTTCATCAAGGCGCCTTCTCTGGAGGTGTTGCGGCACCGACTGACGGCCCGTGCTACGGAGAGTGCGAAGATGCTGGAAGAACGCTTAGCCAAGGCTGAGTTTGAGTTGATGGATGCTGCTGAGTTTGATTGTATCGTAGTGAATGAAGACTTAGAGCAGGCCACCCGGGAACTGCAAGATCTGGCCCGCAACTTTATTGCACAATCAGCCTATCAGGCCCGGCAGTAGCTTGGGTATTATTTTTGAACTTCACGCAGCACCTTCGCGCATCAGGGCAACGATTTTTTTTGAATGGACACATCCCACCTGCTTCTTTATATCCTGGCCTGCATCCTGATGATAGGCTTTTTTGCAGGTACTGAGATTGCGTTTGTCTCTGCCAACAAGCTGAACCTGGAGCTGAAAAAGAAGCAAGGCAGTTTTGCCGGAAAGATCCTGGCGCGGTTTACCCGCACTCCGGCAGAGTTTATCGGCACCAGCTTAGTAGGGGTGAACATCGTGCTGGTGGTGTATGGCCTGCTGATGACGCAGATGAATGATGCCTGGATGAAGCAGGTGTTGCCCGCTTCGTTTATTGCGAATGAATACTTGCGGCTGGTGATTGACACGATTGTGGCGACACTCGTGATCCTCATTTTCGCCGAGTTTTTGCCTAAAGCCATTTTCCGCTCGAAGGCGGAGCAGGTGCTCACCATTTTTGCCCTACCCATGATGGTGATGTACTATGTGCTGTACCCTCTGGCAAAATTCTTTGTAGCCATCTCTGAGTTCATCTTAAAGTACCTGTTCAATGTGCGGCTTCGGCATCATAATGACGTGTTCAACCGGGTAGATCTGGAGCATTTTGTGAAGCAAAGCCTGCACGGACACAACATAGAAAACGAAAGCAGCAATGAGCTGAATACTGAGTTGTTTGAAAATGCACTTTACCTGGTGAATGTCAAAATCAGGCGTTGCATGATACCCAGGAATGAAATCGAAGCGGTAGAAGCAGGTACGCATATTTCGGATGTGAGGCAGAAATTCATTGACACCAAGCTTTCAAAAATTATCGTGTATGAAGGCAATATTGACAACATCATCGGCTACCTGCATCATTTAGACCTAAACCGCCGGCCTAAAACCATCCGGGAAGTGCTACACAGCATCACGGCTGTACCAGAGGCGATGAGTGCCGTGGATCTGATGAACCGTTTTACCCGCGAACACAAGAGTATTGCCTGGGTTATTGATGAGTTTGGAGGAACTGCCGGCATCGTCACGATGGAGGATGTGCTGGAAGAAATCTTCGGTGAAATCAACGATGAGTACGATGTAGAAGAGTATGTGGAAAAGCAAATCAGCAACAACGAATACATCTTCTCGGGCCGGCTCAAACTGGACAACTTGAGTGAGAAATACGGGCTCAGTTTCCCGGACACCGAAACAGAAACCTTGTCAGGATTCATCATTGATAAGAATGAAGCCATCCCAAAGATGAAAGACCGTATTATCATAGACAATTACGAATTTGTGGTGTTGCTGGTCACTGATACCCGCATCGAAACGGTGAAGCTGAAGCTGCTCCAATCCTAAGCCCGGAACACGAGTACCTGCCGGATGCCCACTCAATTAAATCTCCTCTTATGATACGCCGCCCTTTCAACCTGAAACACTGGATCGAAGAAAACCGTCACCTGCTCAAGCCCCCAGTGGGCAATGCTGAAGTGTATAAACATGCGGGGGATTTCATCGTCATGATTGTGGGCGGACCTAATAGCCGGAAGGACTTCCACTACAATGAAAGCGAAGAACTTTTCTACCAATTGGAAGGTGACATCGTGGTACGCATTCAAGAGGCCGGTAAGCTGGTGGACATCCCCATCCGAGAAGGCGAAATGTTTTTACTGCCTGGCAAAACGCCCCATTCTCCCCAGCGTGGCGCCAACACCGTTGGCCTGGTGGTAGAGGCAGTTCGGAACGAAAATGAAATTGACGGTTTCATCTGGTTTTGCGAAAACTGCCACGAGAAACTATATGAAGAATACCTGAAGCTTACGGATATCGTCAGTCAGCTTCCACCTTTGATGAATCGCTTTTATTCCGACCCCGAAAAGCGCCGTTGCAAACATTGCGGCACTATAATGGAACCGCCTGCACCGGCCCAGGCGGGCTGATGAAACCGCTCCTCATCGGCTAAGACTCGGCCTTTACCGCTTTTAGCAAGCCCTTATTCCGCAAGGCAAATACGTTATTTTTGCCCGCAAGCATTCATTTTCAAATGTCCGACCACAGCACACCGCACCACGATAACACGCACGACGCAGAACTCAAAAAATCGCGCACCGCAAGCCGGGCTGCATTCTGGTTTATGCTGATTGTAGCCGGCTTGTTTGTGGCCACTCTGAATTTCATTGAAATCATGGGCCAGAGCCATGGCCACCATGAAAGCAGTGAGCGCACATACAATGAAAGCGTCCAGGCAGGCGGCACCAGCGAACATGCCGGGCAGGCAGCTCCTGCTACTACTCCTGCACCCTCCGGAAACCATGACTCCGCAGGCAGCGGAGCCGCTCACTAAGCATTTCTCAAGCAGATGGAAAAAGATTCCGCGATAGCCATCACCGGCGCGGCAGGTTTCATTGCGTCCTACCTCACCGGCTATTTAAACAGCCTTGGCTTCGAACGCCTTATCCTCGTGGATGACTTCAGCAAAGAAGCCAAAGCACCTAACCTGGCCGGCAAAAAATTCATCCAGAAAATTCATCGCGACGAATTCGCGGACTGGCTACAGGCCCATCCCGGCAGCGTGCAACACCTCTTCCACCTAGGCGCCCGAACCGATACTACGGAGATGGATTATGAAGTGCACCGCCGTCTGAACCTAGAATACAGCAAGAGCATTTGGGCCTGTTGCACAGCACAACAAATCCCATTGGTGTATGCCTCCTCTGCGGCTACCTACGGAGGCGGTGAACATGGCTACGATGACCGCCACGATACCGTTCCCCTGCTTCGTCCCCTCAATCCTTACGGACAATCCAAGCAAGACTTCGACCTCTGGGTATTGCAGCAAAATACCCAACCACCCTTTTGGGCCGGGCTCAAGTTTTTCAATGTCTATGGCCCCAATGAATACCACAAAGGCCGCATGGCTTCTGTAATCCTGCACGCCCATAAGCAAATCAAAGAAACCGGACGGGCCAGGCTCTTTCGCTCGCACAATCCCGCCTTTACTGATGGCGGCCAGATGCGCGATTTTGTGTATGTAAAAGACGTGGTGCACATGTGCTACTGGCTCATGGAAACCAGGCCTTCATCAGGACTCTACAACATCGGTTCAGGCAAGGCACGCAGCTTCCTCGACCTGATGAAGGCCCTCTTCCAGGCCCTGAATCTGCCTGCTCAGATTGACTTTATAGACACCCCTCCGGACATCCGCGGCAAGTACCAATATTTCACAGAAGCGAACATGCAAAAGATTCGGGATGCCGGTTACACACGCCCCTTTTATTCCCTGGAAACGGGTGTGCGCGAGTACGTCAGCGACTTCTTAGAAAGCGGTCGTTATTATTAAAATTGCCAGGCTGGAAATTCAAGCGCTTCGTTCAGCCTGCTTTGCCAACATTGTTCAGGGCTTCCCGGGGTTGCTGGCTCATGTTTTTCCAATCTGAGGGGCTGAGGCCGGTCACTTTTTTGAATTGATTGCTGAGCGCGGCTACGCTGCTGTAGCCCATATCCCAACTTATTTCGCTCAGATTTTTTTCGCCATAACTGAGTAGTTCTTTTACGCGCTCTATCTTTTGCTGGATGATGTATTGTTCGATAGTGATGCCGCTGAGTTCTGTGAAGTTTTTGCTGAGATGGGCATAGTCCATGCCGGTATGCTTAGCGAGGTATTCGCTGTGCTTCAGTTTTTCGGTATCGCCGCTGCGGTGTACGAGTTCGATGATGGCGGTCTTCACCTGCTCTACCATGCGGGTGCGGCGGTCTTCAAGGAGTTCGAAGCCGGCCAGCTTTAGTTCCTCGCTGAGTAGTTGCAATTGGTGTTTGTCCAACTCAGGCTCTTCTATTTCGGCAGTGCCCAACATTATGGTTATTGGATGCAAGTCCAGTTTCTTCAGGGTTGCGCCCACCACCCAGATGCATCGGTCACACACCATGTTTTTTATGAAAAGCTGCATGAATTTTCTTGTATTCTTTCGTGCTGCAAGGTAGCGTGGCACGGAGCAGTCATCATGAATGCGTGTATTCATTCCGGTTATCTCAGGCTGATGCTGGCCAGGGGGGCAGCAGGCCTTCCTGCTGTTATCTTGTGCGGAACCCTCGCTAGAAACGTGATAAAATAAGGGAGCTGTACCGGCCTGTTGTTCCTGCTTTGCGGGATGCTTCATGCGCAGGTGCTGAACTACCCGGTGCGGCAGTTGGGGGTACGTGAAAGCCTGCCGCAAGGCTCTTTGTGAGCATCGAAACAATTCGCACACATATCCACAATATTTACGTCAAGCTACAGGTGAATACTCGCCAGGATGCTTTGCGGAAGGCCGGCCTGTTGTAGCCGGGAAATACCATGAATTTGGTACTCTTTTAGTGTTTCCGTTCCCCTTTCTTTGCGCCTGCGACAGCCCCTATATTCCCTGAAGATTTCCCCCCGTTGTCTGTCATTTCTTGTGGTTAAGAGAACAATATTTGACGATGGCGGGTGGGAAGGCTGTACCTCCCCTTTCTGATTTTTTCATAATTCCAGCTCCCGGGAGGGGTCCCATACAATCTGGTCGAAATCCTGTACCATATCGTCCTTTACGCGGATGCCTTCGGCTTGAAGCAGGTTTGCCATTTCATCCCCTGCACCAAAATGGGCTTTGCCGCTCAGCAATCCATTCCGGTTGAGCACCCGATGTGCTGGCACTGGCGGACTTGACGTGTGGCAATGATTCAGGGCATAGCCTACCATCCGGGCGCCAGACTTCATACCAATAGCGGCGGCAATCAGGCCATAGCTGGTCACCCGCCCCCGCGGAATCAGGCGAACAATGTCATAGATCGCTTCGTAGAGCGCTTCATTCTTCCCGGCCATGTACTCTTTGGATTCGGATACGTTCCTGCAGCAGCAGGCTTCGGCGCGGCTCAGCTACTGCCTGATATTCGTAAGGGCAATTCAGGCAGCCACTGCCGCAACAACGGCCCCGGCGTTGCAGATAGACCGAGGTCATCACCAATCGGCCATCGGGCAGCATGATATAATCTTCGCCTTCACGCAACGCTTTCATCGGTGTTTTTCTTCTTTTTAGGAGGAATCTGTATGGGAGCTTCCGGCAAAGAAAAACAGAGATAGTGAATACTGCGCCCTTCGGCACGGTGCATGCCTTCATAGAACGTCTGAATGGCTAATGGGCCTGTTGCCTGTCCATTTTCATAAATGTCTGTGTAGTCCTGATGCAGGATTAGGGCTTGCTCTTTAATAACCTCCTGAGTAAACCGATAGAGAGGTTCCGAATCTGTCTTGAGATGAATACGGCCACCGGGTTTCATGATCTGCTGATACTCGCGTAGGAAGCGTGGATGCGTCAGCCGGTTGCTTTCTTTCTTCAGGAAAGGGTCGGGAAAGACAATCCAGATTTCAGATACTTCCCCAGGGGCAAAATAGTCGCGCAGCTTCTGAATCTGCGTGCGCAGAAAGGCCACATTGCCGAGGTTATCCGCAATGGCTTTTTTGGCTCCTATATAAATCCGGTTGCCTTTGATGTCTATGCCGATGAAGTTGCGTTCCGGATGCTCTGCAGCCAGGCCAGTACTGTATTCTCCTTTGCCACAGGCCAATTCCAATGTAATGGGATTGTTATTTCCAAAATGTTCAGACCATTTTCCGACAATGCCGGCAGGGTATTCCAGTACATTGGAAAACGATTTAATGGCCGCAAAGCGCAACTGTTTTTTCTGACCCATAAAAAATGCGGGCAAAGATAGCCTCGCAGTTTCCCGCCTTTTTTAAAAATAGCTCCCATGCAAAAACAACTACTCTTGTTCCCTCTGATTCTTGCTTTTGGTTTCCTGTTACTGAGCAGCTATTCAGAGGGCCCCTTCAACTATGGCGCCGGCAACCGCACCGGCTCTGCAGGCTCGGGTGTTGGCTGTTCCGCCAGCAGCACTTGCCACTCCACTACCAATCTGAACGCCCAGCTACATATTCAACTCTTCGACAGCCTGAATAACAGCGTCATCAACTACCGCCCGGGAAGCACCTATCGGGTGTTGCTGCGTGAAATAGCACCCGGAAATACCCGCTCGCATTTTGGCTTTCAGGCTTCCATTGTAAAGGCGGCTGACGGCAGCACGCAAGCCGGCAACTTGTCCATCGGCAGCACACCCAACATCGCCGTCTATAATGCTCCGCCCCAGTTGGTGGAGCATACCCAGGCTTTGGCAGGAGCCGCTGCCGGAGCCAACTATATGGACACGGTTTCGTTTCAATGGACAGCCCCTGCCGCCGGCTTTGGCAAAGTGCGGATCTACGCTGTGCTCAATGCGGTAAACTTCGATGGCACTTCTTCTGGTGATGCCTGGGTGGACACTACGGCTGATTTCGACCCGATACCTCTTGCCGTCCATTCGCAGGCTTTGCCCTCCTGGAGCCTGGCTCCCAATCCCGCTCAAGAACGCCTGCATATTGAAACCACGGAAGGCCCTGCAAACATTATCATCAGGGATGCGCTCGGGCGGTTGCTGCTCCGTAGTCGGACCAACGCTGCAGGGAATGCCCAGGTAGATGTCCGCAGCCTGCCCTCAGGCACTTACTTCATTTGCCTGGAAGCTCGCTCAGGCTTCCTTTTCAAAACTTTCCAAAAGGAATAAGTCATCTTCCCAAGCTGTTTTTCCGTCCCTTTTGTTAGGTTTATGGGTAAATAATATCATCCATGATTGGCTTATTCTTCCTTGTCATCTTCTGGCTGGCCCTTGTTCTTTTCTACCTCTACTGCTCCTGGAAACTGTTTGAAAAAGCAGGCCGCGAAGGTTGGGAAGGCATCATCCCTATCTACAACCTGTACGTGATGATTCGTTTTGTAGGCAAGCCAGGCTGGTGGCTGATTCTGTTTATCATCCCCTTTGTCAACTTTATCTTCCTCATTTGGACGTACAATATGCTATCCAAAAGCTTTGGCAAGGATGAAGGATTCACCATAGGCCTGGTGCTGTTGGGCGCCATTTTCTTTCCCATCCTGGCCTTAGGCAGTGCCCGATATATAGGCCCCTACGGCGATTCTGCAGCCTTCCAGTCCTACCAGCAACAGCATTCCTTCGATCTCGATAAAGGAAAGTTTTCATCCTGATTCGCGTTGCGTCCATCCCTGCCGGATGCCGCTACCAGAGGCTGCTTTTAGAAGTAGCCTTTCTTTTTTTTAGTCAGTAAGAGCGTAGCACCCGGCTTCCGTCTCAGCCAGTCCTGAACATGATTTCAGGATCGCAGCCTTCAGGTTTTTGCTTCGCTATTTGGCAAGTGAAAAGTTGGTGCCTGAATGCTTGCGCACGAAACGGAGACTATTGCAGAAAACCCTTAGGCAATTTTTTGTTCCCAGGATGCAGCAAAGACACGGAAACGGAGTGGTTGAGCAGGCGAAACCGTGTCACCCAAAAAGGGGGCTCAGCAGGGCCCTTGCTTCAATTGGGGCATGCTCCACACAGCTTCACCCAAAGCCAAACCTGGATTACAGGATGGCCTGGAGGCTTCCGTATAAGAGCATCACGCCGTCAATCAGGGCCAGATAGATGAAGGGGTAATGCTTGTAGCGCGACAGGGTGATAAAGCCCCAGGCAGCAAGGCCGCTCAGGGCATAGGTGATGAGTTGCTCGTGGGAGTAGCGAAACAGGCAGCGGACGATGGCAAAGGCGAAATAGGCGAGCAGGTTGTAGTTGATGACGCGGTAGGCCATCGGGATACCCAGGGTATTGGGCAGCGTATTGATACCTCGCGCGCGGTCCGTGTCAGCATCGCGGATGTCAAAGGCAATGCAAAGCGGGAATATGAGCAGGCAGCGAATGACGATTTCGAGCCAATATGCGCTCAGGGGGATATGGTGATACAGGGCGGGAATCACGGTGCCCACCGTCACCCAAACGGCGGTGAGGATATGAATTTTCAGCAGCCCGAAATCTTTTAGCCGTGTCTTGTACCGGAAGGGCAGCAGGGGTGTGGAATAGGCTAATGCCAGCAGGCCCAATGCAGCGCATCCGGCCAGCACCTGCCCGGGAAGATGAGGTAAGGCCCAGAGGCAAAGGCCAGCACCGGCAAGGCATACACCCCAGTGCCAGCGAAGGGGATGAGCAATCCAGGGATCAGCCTTCGGGTTGCGGTTGAAGAGGTGGTGGATATTGTAATCTATCAGCGTGCAGCCAAAGATGAGCGCATGAAGCGGCGTAATCAGGGGCGGCACAAAGCCCAGCATCACATGCTCGGCACCGAGGCACAAGGCCAGGGCACAAAAGGCGGTGTATATGCTCGTGTTGAGGAAAATCCGGACAAGCATTGTACCCATTGACAGGAACTTGTAGTCCGTTTGGCTGGTGGATGTACGGGCCTGTTGGATCCTGTTGCCGCCTGCTGGCTGGGAACTGGTAATTGCATGAAGTTTCTTCAAAAACACATCAAATTCATTTTCGTCAGGGCTCAATAGAGGGCCGGATAAGGTCGTTCTTTTTCTAAAGAAAGTAACAGGCTGTTGCCAGGGGAAAGATCTTTGTGAGCGGGTGATGATTGCTACAGCGGGATATTGCCATGCTTCCGCTTTGGCCCACTGAGGGCTTTGTTGCGTAGCATATCGTAGGCCCGGATGAGGCGTTCGCGAGTCTGTTCAGGAAGGATGACTTCATCAATATATCCGCGGGCAGCAGCGCCATAGGGGTTGGCAAATTTGGAGGCGTATTCGGCTTCTTTTTCTTTCATCTTAGCTTCCTTGTCGGCTGCTTCTTTTATTTCTTTCTTGAAAATAATTTCTGCGGCTCCCTTAGCGCCCATCACGGCAATCTCTGCGGAAGGCCAGGCGAAATTCATGTCGGCACCGATGTGTTTGGAGTTCATTACATCGTAAGCACCACCGTAAGCCTTGCGGGTGATGACCGTTACTTTAGGGACGGTGGCTTCGCTAAGAGCATAAAGTAGTTTGGCACCGTTGGTGATGATGCCACCCCATTCCTGGTCGGTGCCGGGCAGAAAGCCGGGTACGTCCACCAGTACGAGCAGGGGGATATTAAACGCATCGCAGAAACGGACAAAACGAGCGCCTTTTTTGCTGCTGGCAATGTCTAAGACGCCGGCAAGCTGGGCGGGTTGGTTGGCCACGATGCCCGTGCTTTTGCCGGCAATGCGGGCGAAACCCACCACAATATTTTCTGCATAGTCTTTATGCACTTCCAGGAACTTCCCTTCATCGGCCAGGCCTGCAATCACCTCTTTCATGTCGTAGGGCTGATTGGGGTTGTCGGGGATGATGTGGGCCAGGACTTCGCGTGTTTCGTTGCCGGCATGGTAGGGTAGGGACGGGGCCTCCTCCTCACAGTTTTGAGGGATGTAGCTGAGTAGTTCTTTAAGGCACTGGATACATTCTACTTCGTTGGTGCAGGCAAAGTGCGTAACCCCGCTGCGGGAAGCATGGGTTTGCGCACCGCCCAGTTCTTCGCTGGTCACTTGTTCGTGGGTAACGGTTTTCACCACATTAGGCCCGGTCACAAACATGTAGCTGCTCCCTTCTACCATCAGGATAAAGTCGGTGATCGCAGGTGAATAGACGGCGCCTCCGGCACAAGGCCCCATGATGGCGCTGAGCTGAGGCACCACACCGGAGGCCTGCACATTCCGGTGGAAGATATCGGCATAGCCACCGAGGCTGACCACTCCTTCCTGAATGCGCGCGCCGCCGCTGTCGTTGAGGCCGATGACCGGGGCCCCGTTTTGCAGGGCCAGGTCCATGATGCGGCAAATTTTTTCGGCGTGGGTCTCACTAAGCGAGCCGCCAAACACGGTGAAGTCCTGGGAAAAGACATAGACCAGGCGGCCTGCGATACTCCCATATCCGGTCACGACTCCATCGCCGAGAAAGACTTCGTTTTCCATGCCAAAGTCGGTGCTTCGGTGGGTTACGAAGGCGCCTATTTCCTGAAAAGTGCCTTCATCGAGGAGGATTTGAAGCCGTTCGCGGGCGGTGAGTTTTCCTTTTTTATGTTGGGATTCGATACGGGCTTTGCCCCCTCCCAGTTGTGCTGCTGCCGTCATTTGCTGCAGCAGCGCGATGTTGTCGGTCATAAGGGACAAATGTAGCGGACGGCCCGGCGCGGTGAAGGGACAGGCCTATCACGATAAAAAAGCTCCGGTTGCCGCTGCCGTTTTTCAGCAACTTTATTGCTTCAAGCTCCCGATATGATTCTTCGTTTTCTGAAGCACCTTGGCAGGTATGCACTCATGCTGAGAGATAGTGTCAGCAAGCCGGAGAATTACCGGGTTTACTGGAACGAGTTCATGGTGCAGTGTAATGATATGGGCATCCGTTCGCTGCCGATTGTGTGTATCGTTTCAGTATTTCTAGGTATGGTGCTGACGGTGCAGACGGCGTATCAGCTTGTGTCGCCCATCGTGCCCAAACCCATCATTGCCGGCATCATTCGCGACTCCATGATTCTGGAGCTTTCTCCCACGGTGATTTGTATTATTCTGGCCGGTGTGGTCGGTTCTAAGATTGCTTCGGAATTGGGAAATATGCGGGTGAGCGAGCAGATAGATGCTTTGGAAATTATGGGCATCAATTCCAAGGCTTATCTGGTGCTGCCTAAAGTGCTGGCGGCGCTGTTGGTAGTCCCTTGCCTGATTATTATCTCCATTGCCATTGGCATCTGGGGCGGGTTTCTGGCCGGCACGTTTTCTTCCATCCTGAATCAGGAACAATTCCTGCGCGGATTGATTAGTGGCTTCCTGGCTTACAACCTGTTTTTTGCGATGACCAAGGCGGTCACTTTTGCCTTTATCATTTCCACAGTGCCGGCCTATTACGGCTATTATGTGGAAGGCGGAGCGCTCCAGATTGGCCGCGCATCTACAACGGCTGTGGTGGTGAGCTGCATCCTGATCCTGCTGGCAGATTATGCCCTGTCTATTGTGTTGCTCTGATTCCCCTGAGTAGCTCAAAGGAGCTTCAATATTTAGCTTCAATGCTCAACTGCCGGCCCTCAGTCTGCGCTTTCTGGTCCATGCCGGTGCCGATGGCTATTCCGATGGCCAGACCAATAGGAAGGCCTATTCCGATAAAGCCCATGTTGTGCAGGCTCGTGCCGAAGGCTACTCCCAGCGGAATGCCAAATGCCGACATGCCCACCAGCATCCAGTAGTTCCGGTAATAATTTTTAGGAACGATTTTGAGCTTCTTCTCCACGAGCCGGATTATAGCCCATAGTTGTGTCCGAATCAGTTTGCAGCGTTCCTTGCCTTCGAGCGGGCTATTGTTGACCTGGTCAATTTTTTCGTTGATAATGGAAATGATTTCTTCAGGAAGGCTTTTTAAACGCAATTCTTCGAGCATGAAGGATAGCTGATTGTATCGCTCATTGAGCTGATTGTTTTGAGAAAGCGACTCCGCCTTTTTAAGTTCGATAAGCTGCAAGACGAAATATTTTTTGGGGTGTAAACAGGGTTGCTGCGAGATCGGTATTACGCTTCGAGGCCTTTTCTGAAAGAGAAATACCGGCAGGCCATCATAACAAAAATAAGGCCCGCCAAAGTAGAGGAAACGCCACATGCAGTAGCTGATGGAATCGGGGCATCCCTGTGTGAATGGCTTCCGTTTTTTTTCAAATAACAAAGCCATTTCCCAAAGAAAGTATGACTCATTTGAGGCTTGGAAAGTTATGTACGGCCTGAAGGTTTACACTTCCCATTGCCGATAGATTTGCGCCCCAAAATTGATAGCTCAGTATGTGGAAAGCTCAATGTCTGGTGTTCCTGGTCTGGATATCCCTGATTGTACCGGCAAAAGCACAAATGAATGCAAACCTTGATTCAGTCATTGTTCATGAAAACAGATTCTCAGCCAGCCTTTCCCGGCAGAATAACAGCATTCAGATTTTAAGCAGGGAAGAAATAGCTGCGCTACCGGTGCATTCCGTGACTGAGTTGTTGGCTTATGTGAGCGGTGTGGACCTGCGGCAGCGCGGCCCCTGGGGCACACAAGCCGACCTCAGCATCTATGGCAGCAATTTCGACCAGGTGCTGGTGCTCCTCAACGGCGTCAAAATGTCGGACCCGCAAACAGGCCACCACCTGCTGAACCTGCCCTTGCCGCTTTCTGCTATTGATCATATCGAAGTACTGCGCGGTGCTGCGGCACGCAAGTATGGTGTCAATGCACTGGCAGGAGCTATCAATATCATCACGCAAATTCCGGCTGCCAGCGGGCTGCAGGCGCAGGCCTATGCCGGTTCTTCGTTGATGACGGACAGCAGCAATGGCGAGATCTTCTACAACTGGGGCGCCCAGGCCACGGCTACATTTCAGACTAAGAACATGGCTCAAATGCTTTCGTTGGATCAGAACCGAGGCAATGGATTTCGGTACAATACCGCCTATGAAGACTACCGGCTTTTTTACCAGAATCAATGGCGTGTTTCTGAGAAAAGTAAATTGGATGCACAGGCGGGTTATTTCTACAATCATTTTGGCGCCAGCCTCTTTTATGCAGCTCCCAATGATGCAGAAGCAACAGAAACTACCCAGACTGCGGTGGGCAGCCTGAAATGGACCCAACAACTGAATGACCGGATTTCCATCAGCCCTCGGCTGAGCTACCGCTACAACAAGGATGATTATATCTACCTGCGACAAAACCCCGAACTCTATCACAACATCCATGAGACAAATGTGCTGGATGGAGAAATCCAAAGTAGCATCCGCCTCGGCAAAGGCTCTTTGGGCTTAGGTATTGAGCAGCGACAGGAACAGATTGTCAGCAATAATCTGGGCCGGCACCAACGCGACAACACGGGCTTTTATGCCGAGTATAAACACCCGCTCTCAAAGACCTTATCTGCAGGTGGCGGCGTGTATCTGAACTATAATTCCGACTATGGCTGGCAAGCCTTTCCCAGCCTTGACTTCGGCTACGAACCGATAGCCGGACTTCGGTTTTTTGCCAATGCCTCCACGGGACAGCGCCTGCCTACCTACACAGACCTTTATTACAACGGCCCAAGCAACATCGGCAACCCAGGCTTACTGCCCGAACAGGCTCAATTTTCCGAAGCCGGTTTCCGGTTTCAGCGCGCCGCCTACCGGTTGGAAGGAAACTATTTCTACCGCCACACGACGAACTACATTGATTGGGTGCGAGCCGATGCTACGTCCAAATGGCAACCTCAAAACTTTCAAACCGTCAACACGCAGGGATTTTCTGTAGAGACGAACCTGAATCTGAACGCGGCGCTGCGTCTGCCTGAAGCCCTGGCGCTGAACCTGAAACTGGGCTATACCTACTTAGACATGGACATTCAAAAACCTTCTGAGCAGCTCACTCGCTACACCATCGAAGCCTTGCGCCATCAGGCTATTGCGATGCTGCATGCTCAATTCCTGAAGCATTTTGAATGTATGATGAGTGCCCGCTATCAGTACCGGATCAGCCAAAACGATTATACACTGCTGGACGCACGCATTGCATATCATGGGTCGGGGTGGTCTGTGTTTACGGAGCTGAATAATATGCTGAACACAGACTATAAAGAGAGTGGCGCCGTGCCCTTGCCGGGGCGATGGTGGTGTGTGGGCTTGCGCTTGGGAGGGAACTAATTCCTGCTGCTTCCCGGGGCTGTAGCTACTTTATTTCTTGCCTTCAAAATCCACCTGTTGTTCCCAGCCTGCTTTCAGGTGAATGGCTTGCAGGTAGGGAATGACCCGTTCGGGCTGCCGTTTCAAAAACAAATTGCCGGCATCCCATGCCCCGTTTTCATTGGCATCCACAATCACCCGCAAGGTGTACATGCCCGGAGCCAGTAGCGGTAAAACCACCATCGTATCCCGCACGGGCTGCTGATAGACCGTGTCTTTTTCATTCGAAACCTGAAGCAAAAACTGCTTCCCGTAATATTTTGAAGGCAAGTGGATGCTGAGCCTGCCATAATCCTCATCGCGCTTGGTGCGGAAGGAATAGCGCCCGGGCATCAGGTCGTGGTGGCTGCTATCCTGGGCAAAGCCCTTTTGCAGGCGCAGGGTGTACGCCGTGTTTTGCAGCCAGGGGGTTTGCAGTTCGTAATGCAGCCTGTCTGAATCGGTATGTACGCTCAGGCTTGCCTCTACCGTGATACCGGAACTGTCGTAGGAGAGGAATAGCTTTTCCTTGTTCAGACCAATGGGTGAACGATGGGCCAGTTGCAGCATCAGAGGGTCATTCAGGTCTTGAGTGCGGCGTTTCAGGTCGTTGGTGTCAGCACTCAGCCGGTAGCCAGAAAGTAAGGGAGTAGAACCTCGGGCTTCAGGACGAAACGCGCCTGCCACCCTTCCAGTAACCTGTTTTGCTGTGTCGGAAAGTGGCTCTTGAAAGATCCGTAGCTCTATAGGCCCCCGCGCTGGATGGGCCGGAAGGATGAGGCTGTCTGAAAACGCGATCCATTCATTGCCTCCATCGTAAGTCAGGTTGTTGTTTGCATCCCGCAACGCATAGATGCGGAACGGCCTTGCCGGCAGCCCGTCAATCACAAAGCGACCATCCGCTCCTGCCCGTACCGAGTACATCGGTTTTTCACGCACCACGGCACTATCTCCGGAGGCCGCTGCATAGAGCATCACTGTAGCCGCAGAATCAGGCAGGCCGGTGTTTGCAGCCAACACCCTGCCCGTCACGGCCAGGGAATCAAAGTAGGCACCGGTGCTGAAGGTGTATCCCTTACTGGAATAGGCATTGCCTTCGTGGATGTCGCGGATAGCATCGCCCAGGCTGATATGGTACGTGGTTTCATCTTGCAGCAGGCTGTCCGGAATGCTGATGCTGACATGCTTGCCCGAGGCTGTCACCGTCAGTGGAATGCGCAGCAGGGGCGCTATTTGCACCTGTGCCGAAGCATTGCTGAGCGTCACATATTCATCGAAGCCGAAGCGGATTTTCTGGATGCGGGCATTCCGTTGGGAGTCGGGCGGAGACAAGCTGATTAGCCGGGGTGGAATAAGATCTTGTTTCCCGCCGGTGGGGGCCACAATATTGGCACAAGCACTGAGCAGGGAGAATGCCGCCAAAGCGGGAATGATGCTGAGCCGGGATGCCTTCATTGCAGGGCGCAAAAATAGCCCTGAGGCGGATGCCTGAACGGCTAAATCCCCTCTCTGGCAATGCCGGTTTCTAACATTTTGTTGGCTGTTCAGGGCATCCGATTTACGCCTCAGATAATGAGCAAAACCCAGAATCATGAAACGCCTTATGCTTCCCTTGCTTCTTGCCGCTTCTCTTGCCTGTAGTGTACCCGTTCAGGCACAATCCGGAGCCGATGTTATCAATCGTTTCGGCCCGCCAGACTACACCGGAGGCAGCGTTCGGTCTCCCGCAGAAAGCTTTGCCCTGGCCTATCATCAAGTCCCGGTTGAGGAAGGAATTCCACAAGCTCCGGCTCCTACCTTCCTGCTCATTGGGCCCAATCCCGCCACCGATGAAGTGCATATTCTGCTGGAGGCACCCTTGCTACAGCCTGCACAGGTGTCGCTGGTTAGTATGAACGGGGTTCTCATGTTGTCAAAACCCTTTGAAGCAGGCAGCCAGAACCTCCGCATCGAAGTGTCCGCCTTTCCGGCAGGCTTGTATGCCTTGCAAGTTCAAGAGCAGGGGCAGGCTCCTGAGGTAGTTCCCTTCCTGAAAACTGCAGAGTGAACCGGTATTCGGAATCCATTTTTTTAGCCGGCTTTCGGAATGCTATGGAGCATCCGTTGCGTCGCACTCTTC
>JAFDYC010000055.1 GCA_018267625.1 Bacteroidota bacterium | reverse complement strand
TAAGGATTATGCCCCTTTCTTCACAGCACGGCTTCGACACACTTTGCATCCATGGCAAAACCCTATCATCCGGGTTCGGAATTTCAATAAGTCGCTTAGGGTTTTTTCATGGCCTGAAGGCTGTCCGGGATTGGGCAGCCTTTCTTCGTTAGGGAATGAACTGTCAGAAGCATGAGCCAGATGCAATCTTCGTTCTCTACTAATTTGCGCTTCATGCCTACCCATCTTTTTCGCCGTTTAGGCTATAGCCTGCTGGTGCTTTGGGGTGTGGCTACGCTGGTTTTTCTACTCTTCAATGT
This sequence comes from Bacteroidota bacterium, assembly GCA_018267625.1. Taxonomy (GTDB): domain Bacteria; phylum Bacteroidota; class Bacteroidia; order Chitinophagales; family Chitinophagaceae; genus UBA1952. The sequence goes on along the minus strand of JAFDYC010000055.1, from coordinate 5,887 downwards.
CTTGCCCGCCGACCCCGCCCGGCTCACGCTGGGGCAACGTTCCGACTTAGCCACAGTAGCTGCAGCGCGTAAAGAACTGCACCTCGACCAACCCTTGTTCCGGAGGTATGTTCTTTACCTGAACGACATATCCCCAATCGGTTTGGTGCCGGCCCGGAAGGGAGCGGATGCACCCTGGAATTTTTCATTTTCGCAACTCCACAACGGTCAACGGCTGGCCCTGAAAGTGCCTTACCTGGGGCGTTCATATCGCACCAAACGCCTTGTGAGCGACATTCTATGGGAGGCCTTACCCGGCACCGTAGTGCTAGCCTTCAGTGCTATGCTCTTTGCCAGCTTCCTTGGCATTGCATTAGGTATCCTGGCAGCCCTGAAAAAGGGAAGTTTTTGGGATACCGGTGCGGTAGCTGCTTCTGTTGCCGGCATCTCCCTGCCATCATTTTTTGCAGGCTTAATCATTGCGTATGTGTTTGGCATGTTGCTCCATGCCTACACCGGACTGGACATGACCGGCAGTCTGTATGAATGGGATGCTTTTGGTGGAAAACAACTGGCCCTTCGGAACCTCATATTGCCTGCCTTCGCCTTAGGTATCCGTCCCTTAGCAATCATCACACAGCTCACGCGCAGCTCCATGCTCGATGTGCTGGGTCAGGATTATATCCGCACGGCAAAAGCCAAGGGACTCAGCCGCTGGCGTATGGTGACCCGCCATGCCCTGCCCAATGCGCTCAACCCGGTTGTGACGGCTATCTCTGGCTGGATGGCTGAGTTGCTGGCAGGCTCCTTTTTCATAGAATACATTTTTGGCTGGAAAGGTGTGGGAAAAGTTACCGTGGATGCACTGGATAAGTTTGATTTTCCTTTGGTGATGGCGTCAGTCTTGCTCAGCTCCCTGATTTTTATTGTGGTCAATTTCCTGACGGACCTGCTCTATATGCTACTCGACCCGAGGGTTCGGACTTCCTGAAAGTATTTTCTAACAAGCATTGAACAGACAGCGCCTTTAGCTGCCCGTACATTTGCGGCCTTCCGTTTCTGCCGATGAAGCTCCGATTTCTCCTTTGCCTGCTGGTGTTCTTCGCTACGAAGAGCATAGCCCAACCCTTACTACCCGACATGGTGGGTGTGACGCAAAAAGGCATGAATCTGCTGAGCTGGACCTCACAATATGAGCGGCTCAAAAGCATTGCAGTGCAGCGCAGCAACGACAGTTTTTTCAACTACAGCACTATTGGCTATGTAAAAGACCTGAAGAAAGGGCCTCAGGCATTCATTGACGGACATCCCCTGCCCGGCACCAATTGGTATCGGCTTCAAATTGCCTTCGGCTCCGACCTGGTATGGACATCAAACCGGATCAAGCTGGTGGTGGATAGTGCCCAATTACTTCAGGAACCGGTGTTGGCACCCAACGATTCCTTACAAAAATTAGCAGCCCGGATTCGGTTTACAGACACGGCGGGTAGCGCGGCAAAATCGCCCGAACTCAAGCCCCGGCCCGTGCTGAGCCTCAGCCTGCCCAAAAACACGGAGGCCGATGCATACGCCTACATCAAGAGTCAATATGTGTTCACCAATCCCTTTACCGGGCATGTGAATGTGGAATTGAAAGATGCAAAACACAATCGCTACAGCCTCCAGTTTTTTGATGAGGAAAAACACAGGGTGCTGAATATCCCGCGCATTCCCGAGCCGGAAGTCATCATTGATCGGCGCAACTTTCAGCATAAAGGCATATACCGTTTTGTACTGCTGCGCAATAAAGAGAAATTGGAAACAGGCTATATCACGATTTATTAGGCCCTGAAAGCTGGGGTTCTAAGGGCAATGTTCAAGAGGTAGGGTGCCCTCCTAAGAAATGCTGAACTCCTTATTGAAATTTTAGAATCTGCAGCAGAAAGAGGCGCAAAGTGAAACCCTACCTTTGCGGCCTGCAAATGCGCCTATGAAAAAGTCACACATCCTGGCCCTGATATTGGTGGCCGCATCCATCTCTGTGGTGTCGGCGATGTTCCTCGACTTCAGCACCTACGAGACCTTCGCATCGGCTGCGCAAAAACCGGGAAAACAATATTCCGTCATTGGCTTTCTGGAAAAACAGATGCCCATGCAGTATGACCCCGTCAAAGACCCGAATCATTTTTCGTTTTACGTGAAAGACAAAAGCGGCAATATCCGGCAAGTCATTTTCAACGGCGCCCGACCCACAGATATTGAGAAAAGTGAGCAGCTCGTGATGATGGGCAGCATGAATGGTGATGTCTTTCGTTGCAACCGCATCCAGATGAAGTGCCCAAGCAAATACAAAAACGACCAGATAGCGAAAGGGTCGTGATTCAGGTTTGTTTTTTCCCGCTTACTGAAGGCAGCGGCCTCGGTGCCCCGCTGTGGCTGCATCATTCTGTTTTTTCTCTGATAATACCTGCCTGCAATCTTGCGGCAACCCCGATTTTTTGTGTCCCGAACGGCTCTGAATATTCCATGCTGTTTCCTCAATCTTTTCCCTTATGAACTCCGGTTCGATTCAATATATAGGCGAGCATTTGCTTCCGGGCCAACTCGGACATCTCTTCATCATCCTATCGTTTGTAGCTGCTCTGTTTTCCGGTTTTTGCTTTTTAAAAGCAGCCTTTAGTGAAAGCAGTGATCCCGAAGGCAGCCGTTCCTGGCTGCGTATTGCAAGGAGTTCATTCATTATTCATACCGCAGCTATCATCGGCATTTTTGCAGCGCTTTATTTCATCATCACCCACCATCTGTTTGAGTACCATTATGCCTGGCAGCATACCAATCGTGCCTTGCCGCCTAAGTACCTCCTGTCTTCATTCTGGGAAGGTCAGGAAGGTTCGTTTATGCTTTGGGCTTTTTGGCACAGTATGCTGGGGTTGGTGGTGATGGGCACGGCAAAGAGCCTCGAAAGCCGGGCAATGACGGTCATTTCTTTTGTGCAGGTCTGTCTGGCCAGCATGTTGCTGGGTTTTTATTTTTCTCCCGCCTTTAAGATTGGCAGCACACCCTTTTCGCTCCTGCGCAACACCATGCAGGCGCCCATCTTTTCCGACCCTAACTACTTAGCCAATTATATCCATGATGGCAATGGACTGAATGTGTTGCTGCAGAACTATTGGATGGTGATTCACCCGCCGATACTGTTCCTGGGTTTTGCTTCCGTCCTCATTCCTTTTTCTTTCATCATAGCTGCCTTGTGGAAGGGTGAATACACTCAATTCATCAAGCCCACTGCCGTCTCCAGTTTGTTTGCCGGCGGCGTGTTGGGGCTGGGCATTATGCTGGGAGGTGCCTGGGCGTATGAGTCTTTGAATTTTGGAGGCTACTGGGCCTGGGACCCTGTGGAAAATGCATCGCTGGTACCCTGGTTGCTGCTGGTGGCCGGGCTGCACATGCTGGTGGTGTACCGGGCAACGGGCCGCGCACTTTCTACGACCCTGATCTTCTATTGCCTGGCTTATATGCTGGTGTGGTATTCCACCTTCCTGACCCGTACCGGCGTGCTGGGCGACACCTCAGTTCATGCCTTCACCGGCGAGGGAAAGTCGCTGTACTGGCACCTGCTGACTGTGCTGGGCCTGCTCATCATTTTATGCGTGGCCCTGCTCTGGAAACGTTGGAAAAGCCTGCCCCGGATTCGCAATGAAGAGGCTTCCTCTTCCAGAGAATTCTGGATGGCCATCGGCTCTTTTGTGTTGTTGATTTCTGCAGCACATATCATCCTGGCAACAAGCACGCCCATCTGGGGGCCGCTGGCGCAAAAGCTGAGCGGGAAGATGCCGGCCATCACGGACCCGGTAGAACATTACAACAGCATCCAGGTTTGGATCGGCATCATGCTGGGCCTGCTGTCTGCCTTCGTTCTTTATTTAAAATTCAAGCAAAGTGAGCTTCGGGTATTTTGGAAAAGAATAGGCATCATTGGCGGAATAGCCCTCGTGCTGACAATTCTTATTGCCATCGGCCAAAAAGTAACTCCGGTTCAATATCTGCTTCTTCTGTTTGCTGCCACTTTTAGCCTGCTGGCAAACCTCTATTATGCATTTGGCGTGCAAAGCGGCAGCTTGAAAAAAAGAGGCGCCGCCCTGACCCACTTTGGCTTTGCCCTCATCCTGATGGGCGTCCTGTTGTCCTCCTATGGGAAAAATGTGATTTCGCTCAACACCACGGGCGTGGATATTGATTTGGGCAAGAAAGACCTGAAGGAGCGGCTTAAAGACAGCCGCGAGCATGTGCTCATGTTCCGCAATACCAAGGTGGCAATGGATAACTATTTCGCTACCTATCTCGGCGACTCCACTTCCCCTACCGACCCGCGTACCTTCTACCGGGTCGCCTTTGAACGGATAGACCCTAAAACGAAAGAAGTAACCGAGAAGTTTATGCTCTATCCCGATGCCTTTGTGAACCCGAAAGGTCAGGAAGGCATGAGCTCGAACCCCTCCACACACCATTACTTCAACCGCGACATCTTCACCTATGTAAGCAGCATTTTCAAAGCCAAAGACAAAGGCAAGTATCAGCGGGATACCCTGCATGTAGGCGACAGCCTCTTTTTCTCTAATGGCTTCCTGCGGTTTGATGCATTCAGCCGTGATGTGAAAAACCGGTATTACCAACCTGAACCTGGCGATATGCCGGTGGGTGCTATGCTGAGTGTACACACTTTAGATGGCCCACAAAAGACCTTACAACCTTTGTTTGTGCTGCGGGGCAATACCATCGAATCGGTGCCGGACACACTTTCTGAATTGGGACTTTACACCCGTTTTACGGGCATTCTTCCAGAGAAAAATGCAGCCGTGATTGAGACGAAACAACTCGACCCCAAAGACGAATACATCGTGCTCAAGGCGATAGTTTTCCCTTACATCAACTTACTGTGGCTGGGGGTCATCACGATGGTTTGTGGCTTTATGCTGAGCATGTATAACCGAATCACCGGAAAGAAAAAAACATTGCCGGCAGCATGAGCTTTTTGGCGAAATAAATCTGGGAATTAGGCCTTCGACGAAAAGGAACTTTTATTTCTGTAGCCAATCATCTGCCACCACTAATTTCTTCCGAATTGCCACACGCAGTTGTTGCCCGATGCGGAACCACCTATTCTCTACCACAAAGGCAAGGAGCTCCTGCCCACCTATCTCTACGCACAATTCCTGAAAGAAACCTTGGAATCGTAAGGCTTTCAACGTACCGATAAGGCTTCCTTCCATACCCGGATTTGGATCAATAAGCAGGTCTTCCGGGCGCAGCATCACCAACTGACTTCCATACCGGACGAGGTTATATTTTCCAAATAAGCCTGCCACATAACTGCTTTCTGGTTTTGCATACAGGCTTTCCGGGCTGCCGGCAGCTACGATCCTCCCTGCCCGCAATACCAGCACTCGTTCCGCCCAGCCCATCACATCCTGTGGGTCGTGTGCCGCCAGCAAAAAGCTGGTACCTAATCGCGCAGCAGCATCTTCCAATACTTCGAGTAAAGACAACTTATGGGGCAGGTCAAGGTTGGAAAAAGGCTCATCCAGAATCAGCAGCTTGGGAGCCGTACCCAGCAATCGGGCCAAGGCAATACGCTGGCGTTCGCCGCCCGAAATCTGGTCTGTTCGGCGCTGAAGCAAGTGGCTGATTCGGCAAACCTCAGCAATACGCTTGCCTTCAATTTCATCCACCAGTCGGGACATATCCAGAACTTCATGTACCCGGTAATGATTCCGTAGCTCGAAATGCTGGGAGAGATAAGCGATGTGCGGATGGCCGGGAATTAATTGTTCGAGCGGCCCTTTCACACGGATATCTTCAAAAAAAACAGCGCCGGAATCCGGTTGCAACAGGCCGGCAATAGCTTTCAGGAGGCTACTCTTGCCCGAGC
>JAFDYC010000054.1 GCA_018267625.1 Bacteroidota bacterium | reverse complement strand
GCTCGGGCAAGAGTAGCCTCCTGAAAGCTATTGCCGGCCTGTTGCAACCGGATTCTTTCCTAAAATCAGTCAACTTTTTTTCAGGACGATACAGTTCATTCCCTAACGAAGAAAGGCTGCCCTATCCCGGACAGCCTTCAGGCAATAAAAAAGCCCCAAGCGACTTATTGAAATTCCGAACCCGGATGATAGCGTTTCACCAGGTGCAACGTGTTGATGTCGGTATGGTGCATTTCTGTTCCCCCTAACGCTTCCAGCTTCAGCACTATGTCGGAGGAATGTGTGAAGCTGCCGTCATCATTGAATTTAAAAGTGCTTTCAAAGCTCATCAGCCGGGCACGCTCCATCAGGTATTTATTCTGCAGGATGCCATAGCTGGGGTCGCCGGGAGTAGCCTTAAAATGAATTTCCCGGTCGTGCGGCCCGGCATCCGCGCCGGCCTGGATGGCAATGCCCCGGCCAAACACTACTGAGCGAATCACTTGTCCCCGCACCTTATCCCAGAGCAGATAACCAACTTCATCATGGAACGGTGCCATCGCCTCTTCCCCATGTCGCCAGGCTTTCGACTGATAGGTCAGTCCCTCCATGGTTTGCTTCCCGTTTTCCTGGATGGGAATGGGCTTGAACCAGGCCTTCTCGAAATAGGTCGTTTTAGAGGTTTCATCGTCTTGATTGTGGTAGGAAAGATCCACGCCCACATTGCCTTCCCATTCGCCTACAAGCGGTGTCAAAGGCCCTAATTTCTGAGGGCCTGAAATTTCTTGCTTTTCCATAGTCTTAGATGTTTTAGTGAGAAAGTCTAAGCTACGCCTTTCCCCTGCTGCTAAAGGATAGATAGAATTTACCGGGCTACAACCCAGGAATACAGGCTGCTTTTCGCGGGAGGGAAACGGATGCGATGATTTTTTAGGGGTTGTTTTTCCCGTCAGACACATCTATTGCAGCCCGTTCTGAACATGTATTCAGGCTCCACACCCTTTAGCAAGTTTTCGCTGAGCAGCAATTCCCTGCTACGTGATACAGGAAAAGCCTGATAGCAGCACTGGCCTTGAAACGTGCGACGCAACGAAGCTGAATCAGGGGGCTGAAGCTGGCAAACAAAAATTACTCTTTAAGTCTTCGATTGGCTCAGGCTGAGGAGCTGAAAAAGCAACTTTTTAGAGCATTCAAAAAAAACGAGACCGCCTGTTGGGGCGGCCTCGTAGCGCATTGGGAGCTGAATCAGAGCGGAAGCAAAAGCCTCAGTTCAACCCGGCGGTTTTTAGCCTGGTTGGCCGGTGTCGTGTTCGGTACGGCGGGGTTGTCCATGCCGTATGAGCCGATGATGATTCGTTTTGGTTCAATGCCATGATCAATGAGGTAGCGTTTTGCGGATTTTGCGCGCTCGTAGGAGAGGAAGAGGTTGCTGCGTTCATCGCCAATATCATCGGTGTATCCGCTCAGGTAGATGACCACTTTCTGGTTTTTGTTGAGGACCCGGACGGCATAATCAAGCACCTTAGACACGGAATCCTGAATGTCGGAGCGTTTGAAGGCGAAGTAGAGGACGTCTGTTTCTAACACGATATGAGGGGGCAGTAGAGCGCCGGTTTCTACACGCAGGGTACTGTCCACGGGGGTGTATTGTGCGGTGGTGGAAACGGGGCAGCCGTTGCGGAGTTCACCATATTCGTAGGGGCATTTGTCCACCTTGTCGGGCACGCCGTCATGGTCCGCATCGGGGCAGCCGTTGGTGCCTTCATCTCCGGGTTCGTCCGGGCAGCCGTCTTCCGCATCGGGGATGCCGTCGTGGTCGCGGTCTGGGCAGCCATTGAATCGCGCTTCGCCGAAGTCGAGTTTGCAACGGTCTGAAGCATCGGGGACGCCATCGCCGTCTATGTCGCGTTTTTCACCGAAGAAAATCCGGAAGCCTGCGGTGAGGCCATAGCTTGAGTAATCGGAATAGCTGGCTCCAGCGGTAAGGGGTTTGTAGCTGCCGTAGAGCGTGCCGGCTTCTTCAACCACATAGTCTGTGGGATGGTAGTTGTCGTTGCCGGTGTTGCGGAAGCGTTGGTACATGTAGTATCCGTTCAGCATGAAGGTGACATGGTAGCTGAGCTGGTAGCTAAGCCCCAGTTGGAGCAGGGCGCCGAGGGAGATGGTGTTGTAGCTCGCATCCTGGCTGCGTTGGGAGGGGGCGATGTCTTTATTCAATCCCACGTTGAAGCCTGCGTTCTGGCGGCGGATGCCATCGAGGTAGGCACTAGCCTGGCCATCGTTATGTACCGAGTTGTAGGCTGCTTCTGTCAGCACCCAAGAGGTGTTGGTGTTGGGGGGGACGCCGGCATCGAAACCGGAGACGACCGCCGATTTATCGCTGGATAGTTTGTAAACAGCTTCATAACTGAACTTGCCGGTAGCATCGGCAGCGCTTTGGTTGTAGATGCCGAAAACAGGGCCCAAGTCGAACGAAATACCGAAGTTGGAAGGCTTTTGCGCTCGGCCAAACTGGTGCTTGAAGCGGAGCAGCAAGGGAATATTTAAGTTGTCAATGTTCACGTCTTCCCGGAGCGTGCCATTGCTGCGGATAATCTGACGGTAGATTCTGCCCTTGCTGTCAGTAGCCTGATAGTCGGAGTACATATCATCCATCCAGTTTTGGCCGGTGTAACGCATGTATTGGGCACCGAGGCCGAGGCCCCACATCCGGTTCTTGCTAAAGAAATAGTTCAGGAAAAGTTCTCCGCCGTTGCCGGAGCCGTTGGTGAATTTGGGGGCTACATACCGGGAAGAGCTTTGGTTGTTCGGGCCATAGGCATTCTTGAGGTCAACGAGCTGCATGGTTTGGTTCAGGATGCCAAAGCGGTAGTTCAGGTCAATGGACCAGCGGGGCAGTACCTGGTCTAAGCTTTTCAGCTTATGAAGCGGTGCCGAGCCAATTAGGTCTTTCAACTCAGGTGTGGGGCTCTTGGATGTATCGCTGGTTTTCTGAGCCTGGACGGCGCATACCGGGAGGGTAAATACGAGTAGGCTAATGAGCGTTTTTATCGTAGCGGATTTCATGATGCCGGAGTGTTTTTATTAGTTCTTGATGAAGCGGGCCGTGGCGATACGCTGGCCATCTTTCAGGCAGATGATGCTATATGCTCCCGGGGCAAGGTTGCGCACATTGATTTGGGTTTGTTTCTCACTGTTTGTTGTTTCGAGCAGGCTTCTGCCGGTGATGTCGCAGATTTTATAGCGAAGTGTCCCCTGCGTTTTACTCAATAGTTCTACAGACAGAATTTCCTGAACCGGATTGGGATATACCTTCATTTCGTTGCCTTCTGAATTGTTTTGCTGGATGACGCTCAGCACCGGGGCATTGAAATAACCTTTCTGTACGCAGCCATCCCCGAAGCGAACCATTACCCAATAGTTATTTGCATCGGTGTTAAAGCCATTGCGCGTGTCATAGCTCTGCGTAGTGGCTCCGATAATCAGGCTGGAGTCGAGGTCGAGCTTGCGTTCAAAGCCCCACTGAAATGCTTCAGCACTGCTGACCTGAGCTACAAGGTTGTTGGCAAACAGTACCACATTAATGCCTTGAGCGCCGATGGCGTTGCTGACATTGAAACCCTTTACACTGGGCTTGCCTTTGCAGCCAAATCCGCGGGACATAGAAGTTACGACCACGTTGGCGTTACCGGCAGAGGGGAAACTAATCAACGCATTCTGGCTTGCTGTGGAGTCTGCTTTTTGAATTGGAATACCGGCATTCACTGAATTCCAGATGAAATACTCCCTCGGGTCGGGCATCCGGCTGGTACTGAAGTTCATGTCGGTAGCTCCGTTGCACAGCTTCGTGAGTGGGAAGATGGCGATACCGGGCGTGTCGGGTGTCGGGTTCACTGTCACAGTGAGGTGTTGATTGCCCAACACACAGCCAGCATCTGTCTTCAGGGTGAAATTGTAATCCACATTGGATGGGTCGAGTTGATAATGGGAAGACAGTGAGTCGTTGATGCCGGTAGTTGTCTTCTGGAATTGGTTCGGAATGCTGGGCACCTGTGAGGTACGGTCGTAAGTAAAAACGGTAGTACCGGTTGCCACCGAAGAAGTAGGTAAATAAAGCAGGCGCGTGTCGCTGCAGACACTGGCTGTTGCCGGGCTGGTCAGCTTGGGTTGCGGGTTGACGGTGATGGTAACCGTGGATGGATTCCCTGCGCAATTGCCCAGCACGGTAGATGTGGGCGTCACGATATATTCAATAGAGCCTGCGTTTACAAAAGAAGGGTTGACTAATTTCTGGCTAATAGTGGACAGTGCCGTGCTGATGGATAATGCCGAAGCACCCGTGATGCCGCCGGTATTGGTACCTAAACTCCAGGCATACGTACTGGGTAGGCTGGCGGAGAGCGGTGTGCTGGTACTGGAATTGCTGCAGACACTATCTGTCAGGATGGAGGTAAGAACAGGTTTTGGGTTCACCGTTACAACCACGGTGCTTTGAGGCCCTACACAGGTAGGCGAGCTGGACACAGTAGTGGGCGTCACCGTGTAGGTGATTGAATCAGATAGTGCATTGCTGCTGTTGACTAAAGTCTGGTTGATATTGGAGCCGGAGCCGCCTGAGTTTCCGGAAACAAAGCCTTTCGAGGTAATTGTTGCTGTTGTCCAGGTGAAGGTTGAAGGCACATTTGCCGACAGGCTGATGGCGCTGGACGTTCCGCTGCACCGAGCCACAGCAGCACCGGTGGAGAAGATAACCCTGGGTGCCGGTTTTACCGTCACAGTCACGCTGTCGGCGTTGCCCACACAGCCTACTAAAGACGTAGGGACAATGCTATATACAACGGCACCTGTTAGCGGAGAAGAACTGGAGTCTGTATTCTCCAGCATTTGATTGATGGAAGAACCGCCACTGCCAAATGCGTTCCGGATGTTCGCATCATGACGTTCAGTATAAATAAAGGTGCTGGGTGCTGAAGCGCTCAAGCTGAAATTGACTGTGTCTTTACTACAAATGGTGCGGGGCAGTAGTGCCGTTAAAACGGGCTTAGGATTCACCCGTACCAAGATGCTGTCCGGCACTAAGCTGGGGCAAAATGAAGCAGAAGTCACGGTGACGATGTAGTAAAACGAATCAGGGTTGGCGTTGCTTGAATTCACCAGAGCCTGATTGATATAGCTCAATACTCCACCACTTTTTCCTGTGATATAGGCCCCGCCTGCAGTTACGTAAGTGAAGCTGCTGCCCGCTCCACTGGTGGCTACCAAGGCTATGCGTGTGCTATCGCCACTACAAATGGTCTTGGCAGTAGGAGTCGGTGCCGTAAGCTCAGGGGCTTTATTTACGGTCACGATGTGCTGAGCGGTATCAGTTGTAACTGCTCCATTAGTAGCAATTGCAGAAATAATCGCCGTTCCAAAAAAGCTGGAGCTGTAGCTCACTAATCCCGTGCTGCTGTTGATAGTTGTTCCGGGATTATTAGGGATTGTGATCAGGCTGTAGGATACTGCGCCATTTGATGAGTTAGCCGTATAAACCACATTGCCGCTACCCTGACAGCGGGTACTGGTAGATCCCAGGAAAAAAATGGGCGTCTGTACAACGGTGACAATATGTTTGGTTGTTGGTGTGGCATTGCAGCCAAAAGCCGTAGCAGTAATGGTGTCATTTCCTGAGAAAGTAGGGTTCCAGGTCACATCTCCTGAGTTGGAAACGATGTTACCGGCAGATGCAGGAGTCATCGAATAGATGATGCTGCTGGCATTAGCAGCCGTAGCTGAAAACGTGTTTACACCTGAGCCCTGCTTGCGTAGTGTAATAGACCCGGCGCCAAATACCGGGGCGGCAACGGTTGGCCTCACGAAAACATGGAAATCATTTGTGGAAGTTCCATTGCAACCCGTGGCAGTAGCCGTAATAGTGACTGCCCCGGTATAACTGGAGTTATAGGAAAGTACCCCAGACAGACTGCCGATACTTCCTGCTGCACCAGGTGAAAGGCTATAGCCCATTGGGGCGATAGTATTAGCTGCAGAAGCCGTATAGGTAATGTTTCCCGGGTTTTGACAAATTGTATCTAAAGGCCCCACGTTGAAAATGGGTTGTGTCACGATCGGGGTAATGACCACCGTCTGAACGGCTGTTGTTACGACACCACAACCGGTAGCTGTAGCCGTGATGTAAGAAGTGCCTGTGAAACTATTGGCATAATGCACTAAGCCGGTAGTGGAATTGATGGTATTGCCGGCAGAAATACTGGGCAAATCCAGTGAGTAGGTGATGCTGCTGGCATTGCTGGCATTGGCAGTATAGGTAACTGAAGATCCTTGACAAGCGGTAGAGGATGCTCCTACAAAGCTTACCGGACCTACGCTGGGATTAATCGTGACCGCATGGTTGCTGGTCAGGTTTGTACCGCATCCTGTTGCCGTAGCCGTAATAGTACTGTTACCGTTATAGGTATTACTGTAAGTTACCTGCCCCGTGGCGGAATTGATGACATTGCCCGCCGTGGTACTGGTAGCATCTAATGTATAGCTGATACCTGTAGCATTCGTAGCCGTGGCTGTGTACGTAACCGTGCCAAAAGCCTGACAACGCGTACTGGTTGCCCCCAATGCAAAAACGGGATTACCTACGATAGTAACCGTATGTGTGGCAGATTGAGGTGTGCATCCCGCAGCATTTACGGTAATCACAGATGTGCCGCTATATCCGGATGTATAGGTCACCTTACCATTACTTGAGTTAATGGAATTGCCCGCAGTGGTACTCGTTGCATCCAGCGAATAGCTCAGCCCCGTGCTATTTGTTGCTGAGGCAGTGTAAGTGATATTACCCGCGCCCTGACAGCGTGTGGAGGTAGCCCCCAGTGTAAAGCTGGGAGTGCCCACCAAAGGATTGTTCGTCACTGTATGCGTAGCCGTCTTAGGCCCGCCACAGCCCGCAGCAGAGGCAGTAATAATACTCGTACCGTTCCAGGTGGAGAGATACGTCACATCGCCGGTAGCCGCATTGATGCTGTTCCCACCGGTGATGCTGGGGCCATCTAAAGAATAAGTAATGCTGGTAGAATGGGCTGCGCTGGCTGGATAGCTGAGCGTACCGGCAGCCTGACAGCGGGCCGAGCTTGTGCCTAATACTCCAAAGTCCGGTGTGCTGACAACTTGATTGACCAATACCGTATTGCTGGCATTGGCTGACGAGCTACAACCATTTGCATCTTCGTAGTTTACTTCTACGGTTTTGGAACCGGAAGTGAGCCAGGTGATGGTGGCAGTTTGGTCATTGGTTCCACCTCCGGTCTTGGTATAATCCGTGCCTTGAGTGCCTGGAATAGTCCAGACATAGGAGCCGGCTGCTGCGCCTGACTGAGTCGTATAAGTAGTAGCCACATTCGGGCATACAGGTGCTGCAGGTGCGGTAGTAAAGGAAGCTACAGGCAGGGTATGTACGGTCGTGTTTGCAGAAGTGGCACTGGCAGCTCCACACCCATTACCGTTCTGATAATTCACAGATACAGTTTTGGAACCGGAAGTGAGCCAGGTAATGGTGGCGCTATTATCACTTGTCCCTCCGCCAGTGAGGGTATAATCTGTTCCAAGTGTGCTACCGGGCACCAGCCACATATAATTGCTATTCCCGGATTGCGTGGAATAGGTAACGGCTGTTCCAATACAAGCATCGGTAGGTGCTGCCGGAGAAAAAGTAACGGTAGGCAGTGAATGAACGGTCACGACACTGCTGGTAGGCGAAGGGCTGGTGCAGCCATTCGAAGTGTAGTTAATAGAAATACTATTTGAACCTGTTGTCAGCCATTGAACAACAGCCGTATTACTACCTGAAGTGCCGCCCGATACTAACGTATAATCCGTTCCAAGTACAAAAGCACCAAAGCCCCAGACATAGCTTGACATACTGGCCTCCGTAGTGTAAGTCACATTGCCGTCTTTGCAGGAATTCGTTGTGCTGGGCGTAAGTGTTGGATTAGGAATAGGATTGATGGTAAAGGAAGCGCTGGATGCGGAAGTAGCTGTCAGGGTGCCTGCGCCATGTTTGTATGCAGTAACCTGAATGGTATAACCAGTTCCCGAGCTGCTGACAGTCGGCATCGTTACGTTGATGCTTCCCCCATCGTCAGCATTATTCCTGCTGCCAATGACGGGCGGTGTTGCAGCATATGTTCCGGATGCATCACTGATTTCTACTTTAAAGTCCTGATTGGTTGAAAAAGTACTCGGTGAGGTAACGGTGTAGGTTACCGTTGCCGTGCTACCCGAACAATAAGGCCCGGCTGGGCTAACCGAAGTGATTGTGATGGTTTGTGCATGTGCCGGCATCGTCATAAAGATTGGCGTGGCAATCAAGGCAAGCAAAGAGCACAGTTTTTTCATACAAATCTTTTTTAGGGTTGGAAGGACGTTAAAATTCTAAGAATTTTGAAAACGAAGTTATACGGCGACCGTGCGATATGCAAGCTACCAGGCCTGTTATTTGGGCTATTTCAACTCCGGTAAATAATGAATTATTCAGGAATAAAATTTTTTGCTTGTATCCTTTTTTTCTTTCTGGCAGCTCCTGGGGCTAAAAGCCATGAAATTTATTTCTGCAATGAAGCCATCCCCACCAGCCGGGAATTTGTCGCTAATAAGCTGATGAATGTGATACGCAACCAAATGCCGGTTGTGACCCTTCGTTATCTCCGTTTTCAAGCCCAACGCTATTTCCCTGCTATCTCTGCCTGGCTGAAATATTATGGTTTGCCCGATGATTTGAAATACATCCCTATTGTAGAATGCGGCTTCCGGAATGTTTCATCGGATGCCGGGGCACGGGGCTTTTGGCAGCTCATGCCCGATGTGGCCCGCGAATTGGGTTTGACCGTTACACCACTCTATGATGAACGCGACGACCCGGGCAAATCCACTATTGCCGCCTGCAAGCTGCTCCGCTCTCAGTTTTTTATCCTGAAAAACAAACTGAACATCTCTTCCTGGATTCTCACTGCCGCTGCCTACAATTTTGGCCCCGGCAACATCATCAAGGCGGTTCAAAACCAAGGCACCGACTACTTCAACATGAAGCTCAACAACGAAACTGCCGAATATGTTTATCGCCTCATTGCAGTGAAAGAATTATTCGAGCACCCGGAACTATATATGAATGGCTTTGGAGCCAATATTTTTAGCGGCAGTGAATCCGACAAGGATGCAACAGACATAAACAAGCTAGAGCGGGGCCCGGCGGCGGGCGCTTCAGAGGATGAGTCCGATTTTGTCAGCCTGGATGTTCAATTGACTCAGGACGGCAAGCCGGCAAAACGAAATACACGAAGCTTCCTGGTGCCTGCCAAAATTGTTACGGACGGCAAACCCTTCCGGGATGGTAGCCTGCTCAGCTTCGAACTCCTCAGCGACCTGCGACTGGATAGTCAGTTTAAAAGTAAAGGCAGTATCATGCGGGGCCAGGGGTGGCTCATTGACGGTCGGGTGTATGTAGATATGGGCTATGGCCACGAAGTGGAAGTGCAGGATAAAACCGAAAAGAAAGGCCTGAGCCCCGAAGATGCAGCTACGGACGATGAATATGTGATTCTGAAGACAGAAATTGATACGGACTAATGCCCTGCTAACGGAGCGGCTCTGATGGCCTTTTATTAATTCCTTCAAAAAATTGAGATTTACTGTGTGGCACTTCATGAGTTAAAGTATCCAGGCTCCCCGCTCATTCCTACGGATTCACTTCATGCCATGCTGCTACATTTGTCCGCCAAGCCCCGGTGAAAAAAATGACTAAGACGCTAAAACTTTCCGCACTCCTTTTTCTCTCGTTGTTTCTGAGTGGCCTCTGTGCCCATGCGCAAGACCTAAGCATACAAGGCGACACCATTCGAGTGTCTTCTTCCGCTTATCCCATGCTCAAGTTTATGGGAGAAGTCAGAGACTATAACACCCTTTGTGGTGATTACAAACTGGTGCCCGGCGACAACACCATTACCATTCGCCCGGCAACTTCCAAGCCAGTGAAAGTCTGCCTGCTTATTGTTTCAGAAGGCTCCAAAAATTCCCCTCGTCAGCATCAGTTTGTGATTCTTTATGATAAAGAAACGAACCCTGCTAAACTCATCCACGACTATTCAACGAAGGACTTGATGGAAGAGCGAATCGCCTATCTCAAAAATTTAAAGAATGGCGGTAGTCAGGCTCAAAGTGCCAGCGACAGTAAGAACGATGCCGGTGATTCAAAAAAAGAAAAGAAGAAGAAGCGCCACCATAAAAAAGATAAAAACGACAGCGATAGTCAGCAACAAGCAACCGAACAAACTGCAAAATCAGACCCATCCGAACACCCGGATAGCAGCCCCTCCAACATCCAGACCCCGACGGCTTCCAATACTTCTTCTGGCAGCGAATCGGGCAGCGATGCCAGCACCCAACAGGGTGATGTGTTTAATGTTTCCGACATTCCCGAAGAGCAAATCAAAGGCCGCGTGAAGCAAAAGATTAATGCTTTTTACCGCGTCTGCGAAAACCTCTGTGAGAAAGTGGATGTGGATGGTAGCATTAAATACGGCATGAAGCTTTTTGACAACAACGAAGATGCCATCGTAGCTACCTCAAGTTCTAATTCTAAAGATGTAAAGCCTCAAAAAATCAGGCAATATTTCATCCACCTTTCTCAGCTCAACTACAAGCGGGTGGAGATGACGGCTTCAGAAATCAAATTCGTTTCCAACTTCCACAAAGGGCCTGACGGGAAATGGCATGCTTCTGCGGTCATCATTCAGGATTTTAAAGGCTACAAAGACTACAATATCCTGGCCTACAAAGACCAAACAACTAAGACGGTAGATATCATAATCAGCCTGATCGAAGAGGTGCGCGAAGGCAAGACCATCCGCAAGTTTGATATCTTCCTCGGCAATATTTCCGTCACCAACGTGGCTTCGTAGGCATTTAAAACAAACGCTGATACTCGCTTATGAAAAGCTTGCTGCTGGCTATTCTGCTCCTGCTTCCCGGTAGCGCCGTTTGGGCCCAGGGTATGGCAGCGGGAGCAACCCGTGAAGTAAACTTCCTGTACGAAGTGAAGGTGATTGATGAGTTTATTGAGCGGTTTAATGATGCCCCAAATTCCTTTTTAAGGAAAGAATACCTGCGCTATGGTAAGCCCATCAACTTCACACGCCAGGATCTGGTTCGCTTTCTTTTTGAAAAAGATATTACGGATACAGACTCCGTGGCCCACCGCTTCATCGCACAGGTTACCGATTCGCTGCATCCGCAAAAAATCTCTTTTAATGACAGTAACTGGTATGCCCACTTAGATTGTTTTTTCAATCAGGATGGCCTCCGGTTTACGATACCATTGGTGCTGCGGGTAGAGTTAGATAGCAATGGAAGCACGCGCTGGCTCATCTGTGGTATCGGCGATGCCCCTATGCTCCAAAACATAGACAGCAACAACCTGATTGCGGAGCAAATGGACAATAGGAAGTTCATTTCACCCTCCGATTATGCGACCAATTTTATCGAGCTGCATCATATTCTGAAGCCCGGTTTTGAAGGCGTAAACTACCTTACCCCTGCTTTGTTTGAAACGAGTCGCGGGCGAAAATTCTGCCAACTCATCCGCAGCGGTAAATTAAAATTTGACGGTCCCGGAGCCATGCGATTTTACTTTTTCCAAATCCCGAATTACAGTTTCACTGTGGAGCGGTTTGTTCGCCAGACTACCCACAGCGGCTGGCTGATTTCCAACATTCGGGTTTGCAGCGATTCTGAAAAGCTTGCTGAGAAAGAAAAATTGCTGCAGCGTACCTTATGAGCCTTTCCTGGAATGAAGGCATGCTGAGATGAGCGGAACCCCAAAATGAGCATCGGCCCTATGAACTCCTGTCGAAAAATATTTATAGCATTTATTCTCTTGTGCCTTTCTGCTCCGGTAGTCTGGGGGCAACGGGTGCCCACATCAATCACCCGAAGAGACGAACGCAACATCAAAGCACAAGCAGAGCAGACTATAGGCGACCTCGTCAACCTGCTCAATATGGTGTCCGACCCGGATAACTCGGTGACCGATTTGCAAATGGCCATAGACAACGCGATGACAGCAGACAGCCGGTTGCGGATTTTTTTTCAGGACGATTTTGAAGCCGATGATGACCTTGACCCCAACATTCCTGCAGACGAAGCCATGGGCAAGGATATCCGTGCGTATTTGCGCCAGTTCCGGGATTTTTATAAGCAAAACAAAGCCCTGTCCATCCGATATCAGATAACACAGGTTGGGGATATTCATGTAGGCCAGTTACACCTTTATCTGAAAGTTTTTTTCAACCAGATTATGGATGGAAAAGATCGGAAAGGGAATTCGTTTCCATCAAAAATTGCTAAGGTGGCCGAGATGCAGGTCGTCACCATTGGCGGGCAATACAAGACCCTGATCAGCCACCTGGACCGCCAGACCAAAGCCGGCGATTATGGTAATACTCCTACGGTGACCATTTCAGACGCAGCGGAAAGTAATGCCGATGATGGCACCAATACGCCCCATAGTGAATCCTATTACCGCATGCAACTGGCGGCAGGTATCAGTTTGCTGGGCGAGAGCAACTACACCGAAGCATATTATTCCCTCAAAGAAGCCAAACGATTTCCGGCTACCGCCGGCGATGCCGAAAACCGCATTCAGGAATTGATGGCGAAGATGCGAAGCCGCAATATTGAACCAACCGAAAGCCTATATGAAGGACTCAGCACCAAAGCAGCACAGTTGCAGGATAAATACCGGTACAACCTGGCACGTAATTACCTGAACTATGCATTGGAAGTGCGGCCTTCTGCAACAAAAAATGCGGCTGCAAACCTTCAGGCTTTATCTCAATTGCAAGCCCAGCAACAACTGCTTCTTGATTTGCTCAGTAAAGGTGCCTACCAGGAAGCTCAGAAAGGATTTTCAACAGCCCTTGCCAAAGACAAATTAAACCCGATGATGCATATCGGCCTGGCCAGGGCATATGCTCAATTGGGCCAGTCGGACCAGGCAGAATCTGAATTCAGAGTTGCCATACAGATGGACCCCAGCTATCCGGAAGCCTACAAATGGATGGGAAACTATTATCTCGATAAAAAAGAGTATCGCCTCGCATTAGATGCACTTGCAGGCTTTCAGGCACGCACCGAAGACACCGGAGACGTCCAGGTGCTTTCCAACCTCGCCCTGTGCCGGGGAAAGTTGGCCTCGGCCCAAAATAATATCGTGCAGGCCGCTGAAAATTTTAATGCCGCCATTCAATACAATCCGGAAAACACAGATGCCCTCATCGCCCAGGCAGATTTGCTCCGGCTGCAAGGTGAAAAAGGAATTAAAGCTGCATTAAAGCTGATAGAAGATGCCTTGAAGCAAGATGAAAAAAATGCAGAAGCCTATGCCGTTCGGGCTCGTATTTATGAATCACAAGCCAACCGGGAAGCAGCCGCAGAGGCTTATCAATCGGCCATCAAGTTCGACAAAGACAACCCCCGCTGGTATTATGAACTGGGTAAGCTTCAGATGGAGATCAAAGACAAGACGGATAATTCTGCCATCCTGAATTTCACTGCCTGTATGAATATTCATGGAGTGACGCGGGAGGATGCTTTGATACAGGTGCAGGCATTGTGGAAACGGGGCAAATGCTATTACCTCCAAAACCGAAATGAAGAGGCACAGGAAGATTATGAAGCCTTCCGCCAGAAAGCCCGCCTGCTTCCCAGCCAATTCAGTGTGGACTACGCCAATCTGCTCATCAAACGCGCCCGCTATGATGAAGCCTTAGCGTCGCTGAAACTAGCTGGCGAAAAGCCAGAATCCCTCCTGAGCCTGGGTATCCTTAATTATACACGCCACCCAACAGACGAGAGCAGTTATGCAGACTATTTCACCCGTGCGTTCCGGGATGGTGTGAGCCAGGACGATGTGCGCAATGCTCCTAATATGCAAATGGTGTATGAAAACTGCTCATTAGTGAAATCTTTATTTAGGAAATACAAGTATCGCCCGGATTTTTAGACATTCACCAACCCGATGAACCCGGAACTGGAACATATCAGACGACGTGAGGTAGTGGCCGATTTAGAGGCTGCCGGTGCCGACTTCAAGGCCTGTGTTCTTGCTGCCGAACTCGTGGACAGAGGGATGCCTCTGGATGCTATCTTCTTTCGAAATGAAAGCACCTTCCGGCGTGCCGTAGCAAAAGATGTAGCCCGTATTTCCTGGAATCTGGATGGCGCCACCGATGACAACGATTTACTCATTTTCGACCTGAACCGGGAAGGCATCTATGACATGCTGCCCGAAGCGATGGTACATACCCAGTCGCGCAAGCATAAAACCGATGAGGGGGCCTATAAACATGGAAGGGAACTCCGGAGGCAAGAACGTGAAGCCCGAAAGTTTTTCAGCCCACTGGAAAATGAATTTCACCACCGCAGCCTGCGGCTCGACCTCACCGAACGGGAGATTCTCAAAAACAGTAATCCCCGCCGGAACCGCGAATTTTTCAACTACTTTTTTGAAGAAGCTTCCGCCCTCAGTGACCAGCAGCTATTAGTATTACTCTACATCTTGCCCCTGAGCCATAAAATCCGCGGAGATGAGACTCTTATCGGCTTATGTGTATCCAGAATATTGGGCTGTACGGCACGGGTGGAGCGCCAATGGAAACAACAAAAGTTCAGCGCAGCTACTGAATCCGTAAAAAAGTTAGGTACCGCATTGCTGGGCGCAGATTCTGTGCTGGGCGATACCTTGGAGCAAGCCCTTCAGACCTATGAACTACATATAGACCAGCTCAGCGAACAAGAGTATAAAAATTTCAGCGGCAATGGGAAACACTTGAAAGTCTTGCATTTTATCCTACCTTATTTTTTCCCTGCAAATGCTCTTTATAGCATCTGCCTGAACCCCCGACATACAGATGCCGGACTCAAGACAGCCAGCGCAGAAGCCAACAGCTATCTTGGATTTAACTCGTACATTTAACCTTCACACTCCGACCGTATGATTCCGGCTATTATTGCCTTTGTTGTCTTCACGATTATTGGACTGATTGGTTTCTATATCAATCTCAGCAGAAAGAAAGCTGTTGGTACCCTGCTAAGTAATCGTAAGTTTATTTTCTTCTATCTAATATTTGGAATATTAATTAGCTGTGGAGGCTTTATCGGGATGTCGCCCCTTGCTTCCCGCTCCATGAGCTACTTTTTATTGTTGCAGGCAGGCTACGCAGCGCTGGGTTTTTTGGCATCCTGGCTTTACCGGAAAAATGCCGCAGCAGATCTTCCTCAGGGGCGATTTGCGGGTGTATTTTTTGTACTGGCCAATACCTTTCTGGGTATGATTGGTTTCGCCTTAGTGTACCATTTTTCCAACCCAAACGGTCTGGCACCTTGGTTTGCACTCTGTGTTATCCCCTTCGTGCTTCCAGAATTTTTTCGGATTGCTTTTACAATCTATTGCGAAATACCCCAAGAGATTCACAAGGTTTGGTACTTCCCCATCAATGCCGACCCGGTGGACTATGACCAGGTGGACACCAGCACCATATACATGCTGGAGCTCGAATACTCAAAATCCATTAGCGACAGCAATATCAGCAACACCAAGTTGCGTGCTCCGATATCCATGAAGTTTGGCGATTGGTTCCGCTCTTTTATAGAGAATTATAACTACAAATACGAAAACGATCCCATTCAATTTGCCAACACCGACCAAACCCCCTTAGGCTGGATGTTTTACACCAAAGCAAAAGCCCTGGGTAAATCACGCTTTATTGACCCGGAGCAAACGATTGCCGAAAACAAGATCAGTGAGAAGGATATCATTTTAGCAAAGCGGGTCGGAATGGTTGAAGAAGAAGAAGCTGCAGATTATTGACCGAGGTATTGAGTACCGAAATATTGACGTTAACGGAAGAACTTTTTTGACAGATGTTACCCAAGCTGCAACACCATCTCACTAACTGGGTGGACGGGATGAAAATCACCCGCCAACACTTTGTGGACAGTGAGAACGCCCTAATTGATGCGCTGCGCGATGCACAAGCCAGCGGACTGAATAATCTCAATTATGGCTTACTACAACCATTGCCCGGAGAGAAAAGTGCCCTCGATTGCAATACCGCATCCAATCAAACCAATTCTCTGAAGATTACGGTGAGTTACTGCCGGGCAATTACATCTGGTGGTTGCCGAATCGAAATCATCCCCGGGATGCACCCAGAACTGAGTGCGGAAGCTAATGGTAATATGGGGGCAGATGATGCTGCCGGCTTTTATGCCGTGATTGCTGTGGATCCGTTCAATCGTCAGCCCTTTGGCCCTGCTGCCTCAGATGAATATCCGCCCAGAAACTCGAGCAGCATTAGTGCGTACAAACTGGGACTGGTGCCTGAAGATCAACTCGATGCCAGCTCACTAGGTGCTTTTCACCTGCCAGTGGCAAAATTCCGGCTGAAAAATGGGCAGTTAGTCCGCGATGCTGAATACATTCCTCCCTGTTCAGTCATTGGGGCTCACCCGGGCGCCAAGCAGATATACAACGCTATTGCCGAACGCCTAAACCAAATTCAGGAAAGCAGTTCGGAGATTGTGCGAAAAGTGGTAGAAGGTGGGTCGCAACAAAACACGCCACTTGCCCAAAACGTAAAGACAATCTGTGAGCAGGTAATCTGGCATATTGCCCGTGAATTTTTCAGCTTCCGCACACTGTATCGGCAGCAGTCGCCGGTGTATATGTCCAACTCTGTTGTGCAGTTGGCCAGCATCATAAACGTCAGCCTCAATCTAATTCCTGTTAAGGAAAAAGAAGAGTTGCTTCAGTACTTCTCTTATTGGAATGAAGTCAGCCCGGGTAAGTTTGAAGATCTGCTTTCCGGTGTCATGAATGCCGACTATGAGCATGAAAATATCTATGCCTTTTTTCAACCCCTTTTAGGCTTCCTGAAAACCTGGAGTGATCTATTGGACAAACTGAAAGACCTCAAACTTATTGGCCAGAGGAATGAAAAATTCGACTTTGGGGGCCGTACCATGGAGGCACCAAAAGAAAAGCCTAAAGGCAAATTCAGCATCTTCGACTAACAGGAATTTTTTTATAGAAAAATCCGGACTTTAAAAGCACCCATCTCACTCCTTCTCACATTCTCATATGAAAGCCCTGAACAGCAAAGAACGCAGCAAAAAACTTTGGCAATTCGTCATCATCTTCCTGGGCCTCACTTTAGTGCCCACTGCCCTTATCTTCTTTTCCTACTACCACGTGCCCGAAGAACTGAGCGAAATGGAAGGAAGAAAATTAGCCAGCTATTCCAACTTCGAACATGCCCAAAAGCGAATCCTGGACAAGATGTCGGAAATAGATTCCAACATCAGCTTGTATGCAACAGCGAAGACGGAGAACCCGGTTTTGCTCGACAAGAAAATTGCGGACGGCCTCACCGATCTGGCAAGCATGGATACCTCCATCAAAATGGTGAAACTGGTGAGTGATGGCTATGCCCACCACTATACACACGTCCGCCAGCTTGTAGATGCCCAGTCAAAGCTGAACGATGCCCTCGCAAAACTTCAGGATGCAGAATCCCGGTTGAAATCAGCACAATCTGCCGGAATGATGGGAGCCGCTCCTATGCCTTTGCCTCCCGCTCAATGATCTGATAATACGCTTGTTCAAAAAAACAACTAGTTCGCATGACCACTCTTTCATTTTCGGAGTCCCTTAAGTCGGCCATTCAGGTAGCCATCAGTTTTGCACGGGAGTATAAAAACGAACAATTTTCCCTGCCCCACTTACTCCGTGGCTTGCTGCATAAAGACTCCGGATTGCACCCCTTCCTTCAATCATTAGATAAGGATATCAATTACATGATTGAATGGGCGGAAATCCGCATTGATGAATTACCCAAAAGTGGGAAGGCCCTTGAGAATATCAGTGCTGACACGCAAACAGCCAATGTATTTGAAGAGGCGGACAATATCCGCCTGAAACTGGGGCTCAATGATGTGTCGCCCATTTGTGCGCTGGCAGCATTGGTGAAACCTAATATCGGGTTTAGCTCCGAGCAGCTAAAATCATTTCCGCTGCGCGAAAAAGAAATCCTTGATCTCTATATCAATGACAGTGCCTTAGGGCAGGCAGTAGGTAGTTCTTCCCTTCCTGAAGGAGGAACCGACATGCAAGCCAAAACCAAGGGCAATACAGCACTTCTGAAATACTGCGTAGACAAGATAGAACAGGCCAGGACCGGGCGAATAGACCCCATTATCGGCCGTGACAAGGAAACCCGAATGATGCTGGAAGTGCTTGGACGACGCACCAAACCCAACGTCATCATTACTGGAGACCCAGGCGTTGGGAAAACGGCACTCGTGGATGGTTTCGCATTAGCTATAGTAGCCGGTTCGGTGCCCGAAAACCTGAAAGGAGCCTTTCTGTTCGAACTAGACCTTGGCTCCTTATTCGCAGGTGCTTCATACAAAGGCGAAGTAGAAGAACGGCTCAAGAGCATCATCAAAGAGGTGAAGCAATTCGACAAAGCAATACTGTTCATTGATGAAATCCACACGCTGCTCGACCCCAAGGGCAGCGCAGGTGGTGCTGCCAACTTACTGAAGCCCGAACTGGCGCGTGGCGAGATTACCGTCATCGGCGCTACCACGCTGGACGAATACCGCAAACTCATCGAGCCGGAGCAGGCCTTCAGCCGTCGCTTTGAAGTCATCCGTGTGGATGAACCAGATTTAGCTACCGCCTCAAAAATGCTGTACAAGCTTTCGGATGCATTTGAGCAACACCACAACCTGAAAATTGAGAAAGATGTATTGTCAGAATGTGCCCGGTTAGCAAAACGATACGTCAAAGACCGGCGCTTGCCCGACTCGGCGGTTGATTTGTTAGATCGCACGATGGCGGCGTTGAAAATGATGAATGAAACGTCCCAGCCGGAGCTTGACTCACTGAGTGCTCAGTTTGAAAACATCGTACAAGATGCCGACTTGGATGACACCGAGCGCATCGCTGAATACCGTTGGTTTTACAGCCAGTTAAAGAACAGCCTCAGCCCGGTCCTATTTGGCAGACTCAGCGACCCTACCGATGTCGTCAAGCTCGAAACTTCATCTGAAATGGAAGTTGCGCTGAGCACTACCCTTAATGACTTGAAGGAACTGGCTACAGATATTAAGGACACAGTAACCTCCCAGGAACTTGCTGCCGTTGTAGCCTTTAAGACAGGCATACCGATGGGTAAAATTCAGGCAAAAGAGCAGCAGAAACTCGCTGAAATGGAATCCATCATTAAGCGCAGAGTAGTAGGTCAGGATCATGCTGTGAAGGCCCTTTCAGATGCTATTGTAGAATCGCGCAGCGGGCTAAACAAACCCGGCCAGCCGATTGGTTCTTTCTTCCTGCTTGGCCCCACCGGAACAGGAAAGACCGAAGTCACGAAAGCCATTGCTGATTTTCTCTTTAATGATGAAAAAGCAATGATTCGATTCGACATGTCCGAGTTTAAGGAAGAGCATTCTGCAGCGCTGCTGTATGGTGCTCCTCCGGGCTACGTAGGCTATGAAGAAGGTGGCATGTTGGTAAACAAAATCCGGCAACAGCCATATTCGGTGGTGCTATTTGATGAAATAGAAAAGGCACACCCCTCAGTGTTCGACATTTTCCTGCAAATCCTTGACGAGGGCAAGATGCACGACCGGCTTGGCAAGGAGGGAGACTTCTCTAATGCGCTCATCATTTTCACCTCAAACATCGGCAGCGAGTGGATCGTTGAGCAGTTTGGCCAGAACATCATGCCCAAGTCGTCGCAGTTGCTTGAGTTGATGACGAAATATTTCCGCCCTGAATTCCTCGCGCGCCTGACAGAGATAATTCCTTTTGCGCCAATTTCTGAAGCCAACGTCGTGAAGATTCTGGAGATCCAGATGAAGAGCCTGCTGGAAAGCCTCGAAAAGCAAGGAATAGCTCTTGAAATAACCGAAGACGCCAAACAGAAAATAGCCCTTACCGGCTTCACACCGAAATATGGCGCACGGCAGATTTCCGGCGTAATCCGAAGCGCATTGCGCAGACCGATTTCTAAGTTTATCGTATCTGGAAAAGTAAGCAGGGGAGATACAATTCAGGTGCAGTTGAACGCTGACCAGGATGTAGATTATTCCGTCAAAAAATAATATTTTGATGGAAATGGAAACCGTTCTACCTTGGTTGTCCCTTTTCAGGATTTGAGCACATAATGAGCCTCAGCGGCTTACCCAAATATTAAAAACCACTAAAACCAAAATCCATGTTTGACTATCAAGTAGGCGGTAATGCCGTCAAGATTGATGCTTCGGAAGGAATGGCGGACATACCCATGAACCGCTCCTTATTCGTTCAAAAGCTATCTGCCGATGAACCTATCCGCCCCGAAGCCGTGTATGACCTGAAAACGGTAGACGAAGTGTTTGAACACTTCAAACCCAATGTGGACGTTGAGTTCGAAACTCAGGATGGCAGCAGCAAAGAAGAGAAAATCAATTTCAATTCCGTTGCCGACTTCAAGTCTTCAAACATTGTGCAGCAAAGCACGTTCCTGCAAGGCTTAAATGCAGAAAAGGAAGGTTATGCCAAAATCATGAAGCAACTCAAGACGAATAAACTCGTCAAAAACGTTACCGAAAACCCGGAAACGAAAGAAGCCTTTATTGCTGCATTGCAGAACCTCATTCAGGAGTTGGACAAAAACAAATAGCAGTTTTTGAAAGCCTCCATCACTTGACACCTTAGAAATAATATACTACATGGCAGATCCACAAATGCAACAGCAAAACGAGTCGCAAGAACAGGCGTACAAAGCACCAGAGGCCGCATCGGCTCCTGCGCAGAGCTTAGAGCAAAGCCTCAATAAACTGGCCAAATTCGGCTCCTTCGACTTCCTTGAATCAGCAATAGATGGCGTTCAGGGCTTGAATCCAGAACGCAAAGCCCGTAAGCAAATTTTTCTGACAGACGCTGCTAAAAAGCAAGAGCGTGCCGATTTGAAGAAGAAATTAGAAATGTGGCTCGGCCTCATTTCAAATGCTTCTGACCTCTCCGCTATGGCAGACACCTGCCAGCAACGTTCAGATGAAGCTGCCTCCCTCTTGAAAAAGAACCTGAAAAAAGCAGCAGATGCCAGCCGGGAACTCGAAGTATCCTACCGCTCTCTAAACTTGTTTTACAAGAACACCGAATCGGACAAGCTCAAGAATATCACCATTGTTAATGCTTCTCAGGACCAATTACGGGACTTGGATAACCCTAAGTTCATAGAATATGTTTCCGGTGAACTGAAACAGAACTACGACCGTCTGGACCTACGAAACAATTATTCTATCCTATGCGTTCCTGGCTATCTGGGCTCTAATGCTGTGATAGAAAAATGGGCCAAAATCGCGCATGAGACTAAGACCATGCTCGTTACCGACTTCATGGATATTGACAATCCGGATGACACGCTGGACATGTTCAATGAAGCCAACCTGACGGGTGGTGAAATTCATCGTTCCAATGTGATGATGGCTTGCAATTACATCGTAGGCCGCCAAAAAAATGATGAAATTGAAGAAGAAGAAGACGTTCGGATTCCCCCTTCTTCTGCACTGGCGGGTAAGTTGTATTATACCCTGATGAGTCAGGTGACCGCAGGTAAAAAGCACGGCGGTATGAATGAAGTGGAAGGTGTCCGCTTCGATCTCAAGAAATCTGAAATCTCTGCAATGGATAAGGCCGGCCTCATTCCCATGGTAAATGAATATGGCAAAGTGATGGCCTTCTCTTCCAAGACCCTGTTTAATGGCGACAACATCGGCTTGCAGACATACTCTGTAGTGCGTGTATTTGACTACATCAACAAAGTGTTGATTGATTTTCTGAACCGCCGCGCCTTCGAAAACTGGACTTCTATCACCGAACGTGACCTGCGTCAGCAGATTGTGAAGTTTCTGGATAGCGTGACCGGACCTGATAAATTGATTGAGAAATTCCGCATCATCCGCTTTGAGCGCGATGATATTCAGAAGGACCGCATTCACCTGGATATCAACATGACCCCTTATTTCCCTGCCAAGAGCTTTATGCTGAAGCTGGACGGCCATAAGGGTGATGATGGTAACGAATGGAACACAGCTACAGAACAACAATAACCACTTCATTTTTTAACCCCCAACCAAACCAGTAAAAGCTATGGCTTACAAAACCACCTTGGAAATGGCCGGTAAGAAGTACGATGTACTTGCCGCCTCCTGGTCCTTCAACCGCTCCGTAGACCAAAAAGGCAAACCAGCCTCGGGTGTATATGGCGGAGAAATCAACTTGTCAGTTGAATCTTCTGATGATGTGACCATCATGGAAACGATGTTGAATTCGCAGACAAAAGCTCAAAAAGGAACCATCACTTTTGACAAAGGCACTGCAGACGGTCAGCTCAAGAAACTAGAATTTGAAGATGGCTTTATCACATCTTATTCTGAATCCATCATGGCCGGCGGAGGAGACTCAGGCACTATAAGCTTTGTGATCACTGCCCGTAAATTCCAGATGGGCAATGCCGTTCATGAAAACGAATGGCCTGGCCACGCTGCTGGCTCATAGATGCTCAAGGATGCTCCTATAAAGAGCTTCAACCACGCAGCAAGGCGCAGCATGTTGCGCCTTGCTGTTTTTTAACCCTTTCCCTAAATTCTCTTCTCATGCCACAGCAGATAAAGATTGACATCACTGTGAACGGCCAAAAGATTACCCCGTTCAATAAGCTATTGCTCCGGCAACAGTTTAATGAGCACCATTCTTTTGAGTTACACTTCAATCATGAAGTACTTGAAGAGGAAGGTGCCTTAAGTATTGATAAGTCAAAAAATTTTCTGGGTAAAGTCATCAACATCACTTTTGGTGAACTCAACGGCGCCGGTACCAAGCAAACATTTAAAGGAATTGTTACCAATGTCCTTTTTACTAACTCGCTTGAAAATGCTGGTGATATTGTGTTCTCTGGTTATAGCCCAACCATCTTATTGGATAATGGTGAGGGCAACAGCTCCCACTTAGAACGCAGCCTGAACCAGGTTGTGCAAGAAATTTCTGGAAATGTGCCGGGTAACGCACTTTCTGTAAAAGCAAACCCGGTAAAGAAATCTACAATCCCATACATCACACAATATCGTGAGAGTAACTTCCAATTTATTCGTAGGCTGGCAGCCGAGTATGGAGAATACTTTTATTACGATGGTGCTGCCTTGAATTTTGGGAAACCTTCCAAAGTACCCGAGGTAAGCCTCAA
Source organism: Bacteroidota bacterium (assembly GCA_018267625.1). Taxonomy (GTDB): domain Bacteria; phylum Bacteroidota; class Bacteroidia; order Chitinophagales; family Chitinophagaceae; genus UBA1952. Next base: position 20,032 of record JAFDYC010000054.1, on the reverse strand, counting down.
CTACCCTTTTGAAATCTCAAAACTTGATTTGCAAGTGAAAGTGGCCCCGGTGGGATTTGAGCGGGTAGGTTATCTTTCTAAAGAAGACAAGAAAACAACATCTAAAAGTTCTTCGGCACAAGTTGCCGGCCTTGATAACCTCGGAAAATTTGCCTTGTCAGAATCAGACAAAGTATTTGACAAAAATCCTTCTGCTCTTTCTACGCGTAAGTTTCTTACGGCTAGCGAGCTGGATGAAGACGTGAAAATCAATAAGTCCAATAGAGCAGCGGAGCTCACCGTTGTTGTAGCAACCAGCGATTCCCCTTCCATCGGTTTAGGTACCAGCGTACAGATTAAAGCCAATAAGACCGATTTGGGCAAGTTCACCATTACTGCTATCAGTCATAGCTCAGACGGTTTTGGAAACTATTCAAACGAATTTGAAGGTGTGCCCAGCAGTGTTGCTGTGGTTGCCTCCCCATACAACCAAAAGCCTATTGCCGAACCTCAAATCGCTGTTGTAAAAAACATGGCCGACCCGGACAACCTCGGTAAAGTCAAGGTGCAAATGCTGTGGCAAAAGGATTCCGATACTACACCCTTCATTCGTGTTCTCTCACCCAATGGGGGTACTTATGGGGATGGTAAAAAAACACGCGGTGTGTTCTTCACTCCGGAAGTAGGGGATTATGTGATCGTAGGCTTTACACAAAATGATCCGGACCGCCCTTTTGTAATGGGTGCTTTATCCACAGGGAAGGCAATTAGTTCGGCTGCTTCGACGAATAAAAATCAGGTAAAGTCTATCTCCACACGCAGCGGAAATATCATCTCCTTTTTCGACAAGGACAGCGAAAATGAAATCCGGATTCAGACCGATGATACCAACTATATCAGCATTAATCTGAAAGGCAGTGACGGTACCATTAAAGTCTATTCCTCCAAAGCCATTGAGGTCAATTCCAAAGAAACGATTGTAGTGAAATCAGGAAAGACGATAGATGTACAGGCTGCAGAAAATATTACAGTGCAAGGCGACAAGAAAGTCACCATAAAATCGCAAGACATTGCGATGGAAGCACAAAATTCCATCAGTTTGAAAGCTAATCAGAAGATTTCAATTAACGGATTAGACGTAGCCATCGAAGCAAGCAATGGTTTGAACGCTAAGGCCAATGCTTCCGCAAAAGTGGAAGCTTTGCAATTAGAACTTTCCGGTTCTGTTGGTGCCAAGGTGAAGGGTGGTGCCCAACTCGAACTTTCCGGCGGGGCAATGGCCAGCCTGAAAGGGGCAATTGTACAAATCAACTAAGACCGTCAAATTCCGGACATGGAAGCCAAACTCTATCAAATCCCTCTGGCCTTCGGCGCCTTGATGCAACGCGGAAAGGAACTGCCCTCAGTCAATTTGGGGACTTCGATTGCCCAAAACATATTTCTCATCGTTTCTACTAAATACAATGAACACCGCTTTGATGCGGAATATGGCTGTGAAATTTGGGAACGGGATTTTGAAACAATTGTCAGCCCTCTGGTCTGGAAAGATCAGATTAACCGCTCCATCTTGAAATGTGTGGCTCGGTATGAGCCCCGGCTCGAAGGGGTGACCGTAAATACTGAAATAGAGGAAGAAGAATACCGGCACCCCAGCACAGGTGTCCGAAGCATAAAAAAGCGGGTAACCGCCAATGTACGCGGCACCATCAAGGCTACCGGAGAACAATTTACCTGCGCACCAAAGTTGTTCATTTCTCCCATCTCCCTGGATTAGCAGCAGCGCTTTTTTACTCCTGCTTTTCAGAAACTTTCAACCGTGATGAACCTTGAGCCTGATTAATAATTACCAATTCTAAGCCCAGGCTGAGAAAGCCGGAAAAAGATTCACCTTGTTTAGCACCGAGAATACCAAACTGAGTAAAGAGGCTATTGCAAACAGAATGTTTCGCAATGCGGCCCGCTTTTGGGGACTCAATGACACCAACATTGACAACTTCGACCCTTTAGTGCGCCTGCTTTTAGAAGCTTGCGCCGTTGAGATTTATCGAATTGACAATGAATTAGCCTCCCTGCAACGGGCAATGACGGAACGACTGGCCGGCCTGCTCATTCCGGAAGTGCATACCCAACCCAGGCCAGCACATGCTATTTGCCATGCCCGCTCCACCGACGAGTATCAATACATCGCCCTCGAATCGCAGTTTCAGCATCAGAAACGGATTGCCTCTGTAGCCAATGGCCCGTTGGATACCACAATGGATGTTTTCTTTTCGCCAGCCGGACGATACAAAGCAATTGACGGGGATATTAGCGTGCTGGCAGCAGGTGGCAATATTTACCGAATTGATGCCTTGCAAACCAAGGAAACCTTCCTGCGATGTATGCCCAACCGCCCCCTCCCGCAAGGTGAAATTTGGGTAGGCATAGAAACCAAGCCAGGAGTGAACCTTACCGACATCTCCTTCTATTTTGACCTTACGGGCGTACCCAACCGAGCCCGGTATCTCTCGATGCTCCGACACGTCGAATGTGAATGCAATGGCCAGCCGGTACGCTTAAGCCGCGGGTTGTCACACACATCATTTGAAGACCACCAGCTCAAGTTTGAAGATTCATTGGAAGAGCTTTATCCAAATCGCAGGCTTGAAAAACAGATAAACAGGATATACAGCAGTCAATTTCTGACTATCCATGAAGAGAACATATTCCTAAAAAGCCCGGATGCTACGCTTTTCATGCGGTACCCGCAAGAATTTGATCAACACCTACAGCCATCAGACCTGGCACAGATGGAAGACAGCCTAATTTGGTTCAAGTTGAAATTCCCTCCTGAATTCACGGCTGAGCTTACCGAAAACCTGACAATCGGTATCAATTGCTTTCCTGTTGTCAACCGCCACATAAACGAACTCAGCTATCGTCTGAATGCTTATTTCAACATTATTCCACTGCTCACTTCCGAGCAGTTTCTGGCTGTAAAATCAGTTGAAGGAACCGTTGTAGGACCGGGTGGACGAAGCGATTATATCTTCTATCCCTTCGACCAGTATAACGATGCAGACAAAGGCATCTTTACCGTCCGCGATGGTGATTTGGAACGCTTTGATTCCCGCAATGCTGCCGAATATCTGAACTATCTGGTCGAGTTGCTCCGCGATGAAAGCCGTGCCTTCGCTGCCTTTGGACAAGACTTCATGGCCGCAGCCATCAAAGACTTGAATCAGAATATTGGATTGATCGATCAGAAAATTCGCCAGAACCTTCACCTCCTCCAGACCGCACCTACGTACCTATTAGTCAACCCGGTGGAAGAGAGCGATACCATCTTCGTGAAATTCTGGACCAGCAACGGCGCTGCCGCAAATGCCATCCGTGCCAATACCAGCCTGGAGCTGTATGAAGGTTCCGCTTTCAAACGGAACAGCATCATCCTGATGAGCAACACCAGTGGAGGCATGGATAAACTGGAAAACACAGAAACGCTAAAGGCTTTTAAGTCTGTTTTGCTATCGCGGGGGCGAATAGTAACAGCAGCCGACATCAAAAATTTTTGTTCCTCCTTCCTTCAGTCCCATGCAGCCGATATTCAAGTGGAGCGGAGTGTAGGGCTCAGTCCGATGCCCAATCAGGGGCTGATGCCCGTAGTAAGAGTCCGTATCAAACCCGGACAAGGCAGCAACAGCGATACCGATTGGGAACGATTGAAAATGGACCTTACCGCCGAACTGGAACACGCCAGTGCACCAGACATCAACTACCTGGTAGAATTGAAGTAAACACAGCCACGGCAAGACAAAACAGGCATGAGTAATGGAACATAAGTTAAAAAAGACAGTAAGCAGACCTTGCTATTAAACAAGCAAGTCTGTTAAAAAATAAATTCTTCAATTTTCTTTAAAAAGCATTCATATGGGAAAGCCAGCAGCAAGAATCGGTGACATGCATGTCTGTCCCATGGTGACTCCCGGAGTGCCCCCCATTCCACATGTGGGAGGCCCAATCACCGGCCCGGGAGTTCCTACGGTTTTGATTGGAGGAATGCCTGCCGCAACCATGGGTGATATGTGTACTTGTGTTGGCCCACCCGACACTATTGTGCTTGGGTCAACTGGTGTATTCATTGGTGGGAAGCCAGCGGCCCGCATGGGCGATCAATGTGCTCATGGCGGCACCATCATCCTTGGAATGCCCACGGTGTTGATAGGAGAAATCGGCGGTGGCGGTGCTGGTGGTGGTTCTGTAACGCCCGCAAACGTGGTGTTGCAAGCCATGCAAAATGCCCCAGCAGTGGCACAACAGACGGCTGCCCAGATGAATACCTTGCAGCAAGCTGCACACGAGGGAACACCGTTTTGCGAAAAATGTGAAGCAGGTTAGCAAGTATGATTTTTATTCCCAGTCAACGGGTAATAGCAGGGCAACTATGATTATCCTCAACAGCCAACTCAAAGCGCTCGAGGCCTTTCGCCTCGCCACATTCCGCCCCAGAATGGTGCAACACCTCTCCAACCATTTTCGGGAGCTGACCATGCTTTGCGGAGAAGAAGGTCTGGTGAAAATCATTGACGACGCAGCCTCTCTAATACAACCCCTAGGCCTAAAAACGAACACAGAGGTCTGCATCTTCATTGACCTCTGCGTGATGCTGGGTCGTGGGTTCGACACCGACCCCCTGCTATCCTGGACTGCACAAATCCTGGGCAAGCCTGAAGCGGATAAGCCAGTTCTTATGGAGAAGCTGATGAATGCTGCGGTGAAATTTCGGACACAGGTTCTGGGTGACGACCTACAACCGCCTACAGCCGTTTACGAGCGGATGATCCAAGCCGATTATGATGAGGTTGAAGACAGGATAAAAGGCCTGTCGCAGCCGGGATTCCTCGAGTATCTCGATGCGTTATGGCCGGAGAAATTTGCTGTGATTGACGAGAGCGGGATCGGACCATTGCAAGCTGAGAGCATAGCGTTAGCGAAGCGTTATGGAATTACTTCGCCGGAAGGAGCGCAATATGTCTGCGTGCTGATGTTCCTGCTGGGGCATCATTTCGACCGCGATTTTCAATATGAATGGCTCATCAACATCCTGAACGACCCGAAATACGACACGGAATATTACAAGCTCTGTAGCCTGCACTTTACGCTTCAGAAGTATTTCGAGGCCATGATGGAAAAAGCCGATTTTTCAAACGAATAAACTTTAGTCATGCCGCCAGGAAAAGGGGAAATGGGAGTCACGATGCTATGTCGGCGTATAGCAAATGCGCTCACTCCAAAGAAGGGCAAAACGCCCCCGACGCCTCCGCCGAAGAAGCCCAAGAATTATACACTCAAGGTTCAGGTGCAGTGTGGCGGAAAGAATATAGCGGGTGCACAGGTGAAGGTTGCGGGAGCCACGGTGGGCAGCAATGGCTCCGGCATTTCTGATTTTGGAAAAAAACCTGAAGGAGGTTACGACATCACGGTCAGTTTCGCCTCCGATTCCGATTATGTGGACCTCACAACGCCGGTACACATCAATCTGAGCGCCGATCATCTGGAGCAGGTGGTGGTGCAGACCAAGAACGTGGTAACCACGAAAATTGAGACCGAGTACAACGCCATCGTGCTCGATCGTAAGCAATCCGACTACCAGGAAAGCACCGAATCGAAAATCGTAACCGACGATGTTGTGGCCGTGCAAATCAGTTTCAGCCATACCAACAAAAGCTACCCATATTCCAAAACAGCGAAGGTGGAAGCCGTGGGCGCCGGAGCAGTGGACATGTTCAGCGATGAGGCCTGTAAAAAGGCATTTGATGGTACAATTAAGAAACCCGACATCAACTCAGACACACCCTTCAAGCTGTATCTAAAAGCCAAGACCGTGGGTAAGTTCAAGCTTACGGTGACGCCCGAAGACCCAGCCGACCCGAAGGTGAAACTCAAGAAAGCAAATGAGGAGCAGGAGATGGGCGTGTGCGAAATCAAGCTGCGCATCTACAAGCAGGATATAGACACCATCAAGAGCAAGAAGATTGACCAGGATGTGGACCCCATTTCCACTTATCACGATGCACTGAAGAATTACGAACTGCCGAAGCAAAAGCAGATGAATAATTCGGACAAGATCAAGAAGGGTCGCCTGCTCCATGAGCAGAAAGACAACAGCCACGCGCGCGCCAGAGTGATCCTGAAAATTGACGCCAGTCAATGGCCGGATGACTGCAAAGACTACGAGCTATTCGTGACGCCCACAAACACCAGCGGCAGCCTGGAGCTTTTTGATAAAGACTGGGAAGGCACGAAATGGGACACGACCAAAGGCGTGAAGATTTCAGAGCTAAAATCCAAGAAAGGGGAAAAAGAATTTTGGGCGGAGGGCAGCGCGGCAACGAATAAAATCAACGATATCGTTCTTGCCGTGAAGATGAGCCGGGCCGATTCGGCAGGGCTTGCACACAAGGAGAAAAAGAACGCGGACTGGGCACGGTTTACGGTGGTGAAGATTGAAGAGGTGAAGCTGAAATACACAGCGCCTTCCGGCGGCGCCAATGCCTGGGATGATGCGGAAAAGAAATTCTATATCAACTTCAAGGCCGACCCCGATGGGCGGGAAATTACCATACACGCCAAACTCAGCCAGAAGATTACCGGTGTGCCGGTGTACTTCATGCTGGCCTCCGATAAAGACAACCGCAAAGCGGCAACCTGGGGCGTGGACATGCCCGACACCTGGAAATGGAAGGACATGAAGGCGGCCATCAAGCACAAGGACAAGACCAACCGCGACGATTTTCTGCACCTCATGAAAGAGACCAATGCGGATGGCGAGGCGGAAGTAAAGCTGCTGTTGCCACGGATTTCGGGTGAGAAGTTTGTGCCTTCCTGCTACATTGGCGAAGACCCGCAGCTTGCTAAGTACATTGATGGGCACGCCGACTTGTCTAAGAAGAAACCGGTTCAAAGCACCACGCCCATCCGCGTTTGGCGCAGGTTCTGGATACAGCCCATCCGCCCGCATATCATGTCGGCTATTTCACTCGCCGACTCTGTAGGGAAATATCGGGCAACAAATGCCGAAATGAAAGTGGAAGCAGACTTGGTGCTGAACGCATCGGACATCAACGTCACACCCAAGGCAGTTTACCCGGAGTATATGGTGAAGGATGGCGGCGGAATGACGAATCGTTTCGTGGCGACCGACTACAACATGAACCAGTTTTACAGCAAGGTCAGCGCGTCGGCGGATAAACCTCTTAAGGTGCCCATGCTGCTTTGCGAAGCAAATTTTGGAGATGCTGCCGTATCCAACTCGGTAAGTAACCTTGAAGTGTTGATTGGAGCTTTTCCGCAGGAAGTTCAAATGAGCCTTTGCGCTATGACGCCCTGCATTGATGACAACAGCAAAAACCTGTTGGTAAGCGGTACCTGGAAACTATACCGCCCTTCAACCAGCCGCAGCAGCGGATGGCGGGAAATTGAAAGTGGAACCTTATTGCCTGCAGACGTAACGATTCTGCAAACCAGAACAAATATGAAGTGCATCCACATCAACCGTCCTTCCAACATTGTGAGCACCGATACGAATACGAAAGTGGTCTTCAGAAGCATTAAGATTAACGGAGCAAGCAGCTTCCTCGGAGGTTACTTCGGCGGTTCGAAGACCTTGCTCTCTGTCCATAATCCCAGCGAGCCAAACGACTTTCACAACACCATCGTTCATGAATTAGGCCATGCTTTCGGTCAGGTTATCCGGCCTGCGGACTCAGCGAATCTTGGTGTCCCCGATCATCCAATTCAGGAAGACCGTGGCTCCGGCAACCACTGTAATCACCGAACTGGTTCCCATTTTGATTGTGTGATGTACTATTCCGGCATGGCCGGCGATCCGGTGCTGCCCTGGTGCGACACCTGCAGGCCTTATGTGCTGCTCGCCGACATGTCTAAACTCGACTAAACCCACAGTGCCCGCACTCTTACCGCTGGCTAACCGTACCGCAATTCTAATGAAGCCGTACCGTATCGCAACAGCGCTTTTCATCCTCGTCCTGTTCGCAGGCTCCGGCGCTTCTTGTCAGATCAGGGATACGACCATCAGCAACAGACCTAAACCAACTACGCACATGCTACACGCCGACACAAAAAGCTTACAGCAGGAAGCCGAAACACTGCTGGGTCTTTCCAACGAACAATATTATTCGCTTACTCAGGCAGATATTCTGCAATTGCAGGATTCGCTGGACGAACTGTATGAGCTAAACCCCGAGGAAACAGCGGATGACCAGGCAAATTCTTCTATACCGAAAGTGCTCGCTATCGGCATGCCTGGCGAAATTGATAAGTCTGAAAAAAAGGAATTGCCCGTGTTGGTAGGCATTATGCAGAGTGGGCAAAGGCAGTGGGAAACAGAGCTCTTTCAGAACTTATGGTTTATACTTCGAGAAGCCAATTCGGGGAAGGTGATGCTGAGCCGGCCTTTTCTTTGGGATAAGCGCGCCGCAATTCCGCCGCCCAGCAAAAGCGGCAATCCACCCACGCTCACGCTCGCACGGGCTAACAGTGCCGGAGTTTCCCGCATCAACGTCATCAAAGACCTTTTTCCAAATTCCTCCTGGAAGCCGGGTATGTATTACCTCACCGCTGTTTACTACGATTGGGTTTCCAACTCCAAGGCAGTAGAGCTTACCAATCTTGACAGAAAATACACGTCCGAAATTCCGGATTTGGATGCGAGGCTACAGCACTTCGAGAAACTCAGCCTACCCGTTTCGGAAGCGGCGCCGATTTCCCCCGGCCTGAGTATTTCGATGGAAGGCCCGGTATGCAAACTCGCGCTCAGGCTGCGCTCCGATGACGCCTTGTTCACAACACATAACGGCGCGGATTACTTTCTCTGCACCATCCTACTCTTTAAGCTGGACGCAAACAGTCCCGATAAAATCAACCTTGCCCTGCCGGTGAAATACCTCAAAATAGACGGTGCAAACGTCTTTGAGACCAGTGTTTCACTCGATTTGAGCAAAGCGAATTCGGACCTGCCTTTGGTCGGCAGTTATATGACCTATCTGGTTTCGGGGCAGATCTTTTCCGGCCCTTATCCCATCCACTTTTAATGGACGGCTTCATGTTCGATCACCTCAACTATACCCTCCTTGATGCCGCCCGCATGGGCGACCAGCTATTGCTAGCCAAACAGCTCGGGCCTTTACATGATTCCCTGTACCGGGGGGGAAAGGAGGCTTCGCTTTCCTCCGTAGCACCGTACATTTTTCAGTTCCAACATGGCAAGTCCTTTGCTAACTGGTTATTGAAATTTGGTTGGGGCAATGCCTGGGGTGTCTTGCTGAAATCATCCCTGCCCATCTTCGATCTGCACAAGCACTTCCGAAAATTTTTGATGGTAAACACGGAGGAGGGTAAGTCGCTCTACTTCCGTTATTACGACCCAAGGGTGCTGCGCCTCTTCTTGCCTACCTGCAATGCCGCTCAACTTGCCGAGTTTTTTGGCAAGGGCATCGAGTATTTCATCGTAGAAGATGAAGACCCGGCTTATGCAATACGTTTTCGCCTTGAAGGTGGCGCGCTCCGGCAAAATCGTTTTGAAGCCACTGCACTCATTGAAGCCTTGCCAAGCCCACGTCTTCCAAAACAGGAACTTTTACCGGAAACCATTGCGGCATTAAAAGAGGCCGGTGTACTGGAACAAGTTCTGGCGTTGATGAACGGAAAACCTTTGGAACCACCTCCACCTCAGCCCGCGGCTGTAATGCCCGACCCATTGGCGGCAGCAACCATGCGCGTTGCAGATGAGAAAAAAGAACAAGCCACGAAGCCGAAAGGCAAATGGAACATGTTCGACTAAAAAGGGGTAGGCTGCAGGGGCTCAATACGCCCGCGCAAACAATACCCGCCGCTTGCTCGGCTTCCCTGAGCGGATGCAGGCCCCTTCTTCTTCCGGAGCATCTAAAGGAATGCAGCGAATGGTCGCTTTACTCAGTTCCTTGATTTCCTCTTCCGTTTCCGGGCTGCCATCCCAATGCGCGAGTATAAATCCCGGTGTCTCATCCAGCCGACGCATAAATTCCTCCCAGGTATCTACCTTGTAGGTATGCGCTTCGCGGAAGGCAAGCGCCTTGTTATAGATGTTTTGCTGAATCTCGACGAGCATCGTCTGAATCTTGCCGGCAAGGCCTTCAAGTGGCATCGAAGCCTTCTCTTTCGTATCACGGCGTGCTACTTCAGCCACTCCGTTTTCAATATCACGAAGGCCTAGTGCAATGCGAACGGGCACGCCTTTCAATTCATGTTCTGCAAACTTCCATCCTGGCCGCGCGGTGTCGTCGTTATCGAATTTTACGCGGATGCCCGAAGCTTGCAGTTCCAGCATCAGTGCAGTAGCACGGCTGTCAATAGCCTCCTTTGAATCCGGCCCCTTATAGATGGGCACAATCACCACTTGGACGGGCGCCAGCCGCGGCGGCAGCACCAGGCCTTCATCATCGCTGTGGGCCATCACCAGGGCGCCAATCAGCCGGGTGCTCACGCCCCAGGAAGTAGCCCAGACATACTCAAGCGTATTGTTCTTGTCCGCAAAAGTGACTTCGAATGCTTTCGCAAAATTTTGCCCCAAAAAGTGAGAAGTGCCTGCTTGCAGCGCCTTCCCGTCCTGCATCATCGCCTCGATTGTGTAAGTGTCTTCGGCGCCGGCAAACCGCTCGTTGGCGCTTTTCACCCCGCGAATGACGGGCATGGCCATCCATTCTTCGGCGAACCGGGCATAGACATCCAGCATCTGCTTCGTTTCAGCTACTGCCTCGTCCTTGGTGGCGTGTGCCGTATGGCCTTCCTGCCAGAGAAATTCGGCGGTGCGCAGAAACAGTCGGGTGCGCATTTCCCAACGCACCACATTAGCCCATTGGTTGATGAGCAGCGGCAGGTCGCGGTAGCTCTGAATCCAGTTTTTATATGTGTTCCAGATGATGGCTTCGGAGGTAGGCCGAACTACGAGCTCTTCCTCCAGTTTGGCTTCCGGGTCCACGATGAGCTTGCCTTTATTCACAGGGTCGGTCTTCAGGCGATAGTGCGTCACCACGGCACACTCCTTGGCAAAGCCTTCTGCATTTTTTTCTTCCGCTTCAAACAGGCTTTTAGGTACGAAGAGGGGGAAATAGGCATTTTGATGTCCCGTGTCTTTAAACATCTTGTCCAGTGCATCACGCATCCCTTCCCATAGGCCATAGCCGTAGGGCTTAATCACCATACAGCCCCGAACGGCGGAGTAATCCGCAAGGCCCCCTTTCAGGATTAAATCATTGTACCACTCAGAATAGTTCTCGGAACGGGACGTTAAAACACGGCTCATGCTAAACTTTGCCTGTTTTTTACCGTCGCAAGGGCGGTAAGAGGCGGCGCAAAAGTATTAATTTCACTATCGGGGATTTTAAGAGAAATCATAGGCCATGAAACGACTCATTTTCACTTCAGGTATCTTGCTCGCAGCAGCCTTTTTCAGCGCTGTTCAGGCTCAAAATAACAGCCCGTATCAGGATGATATCTATGGCGGAAGCAGCAGCACGGACACCTATGAACCCAATCAGGGAACGCATAGGCATCAGGAAAATCAGGATGCCCGTGAGCAAGCGCCCCGTTACGAGGAGCAACCTTACAGCAATGACCATTCTGGTTCCAACCAAAGCTGGGGCACTACCCGTGAATATCAGGACCAATATTCGGACTATGACGACTATAACTTTGACGATGACTACTACTACGCCACGCGCCTGAACCGTTTTTATTACCCCTTCTACAATCGCCCCTACTGGAGCAGTTTCTATGACCCCTACTGGTACAACCCCTACTGGACCGACCCCTATTGGGGCTGGAATCCTTGGTATTCCGGAATGGGCATTTCCTTCGGTTATGGCCCTTGCTGGAGCTCCTACTGGGGCTGGAATTCCTGGTACGGATCCCCTTATTTCAGTTCGTACTACAGCTACCCTTACGGCGGCTATGGCGGCTACTACAGCGGCTATTGGAATGGTTACTATGCCGGGCTTTACAGCCATAACGGCGACAATAACTTCCCTCGTCAAACCATTACCTACGGGCCGCGCTACAGCCTGCGCCCCTCTTCACTAAACGGGCTATCCAGCTCCGCTACCGGCATCAGCACATTCCGGACTTCCTCTGCTACACGACCTGTAATGAACGGTAATGAACAGCCCGTGCGCGAAGCTTACCGTCCGGCGGACGCTACAGAAAACCGAGAAGATTTTTCCCGCAGCGATGCTAATAGCCAGGTACCCCGCAGCGATGAGCGCCCTATACGCAATGGATGGTCTGAATCGCCGGCCCCTCGCCCGGACGATACAAGGTCCGCTGCTCCGGCCTTTGACCGTGGCTCCTGGAGCCAGCCCAGCCAGCAGCAAGGCCCCGACAGGTCGCAACGCTCGAATGAAATGCAGATGCCCACCAGCCCTGAGCCGCGTCGTTTTTCTGCTCCCGAGCCCCGAAATGAACAACCTGCTCCCAACCGCAATTTTGAAAGAGGAAACAACTTCGAACGGGGCGGCAGCATGGAACGCGGAGGCGGAAATTTCAACCGTGGCGGCGGCTTCAACAGAGGTGGCGGAACATCCCATTTTGGCGGTGGCGGAATGGGTGGTGGTCGAAGCAGTTTTGGCGGCGGTGGTCACCGGCGCTGAGAGTTCCCCTGAAAAGAAACAATTGGCTGCCTTTGGGCGGCCTTTTTTCAAATTGCCTGGCTACGAAAAGCCTTGCCTGTATATTTTTTGATAGCCGTCTTTTGTTCCCTGAGGCAGCTCCGACACAGCCTGTCCTGAACTTGTATCCAGGATCGCACGGTTTGCAGGAACGGTACTTTCAGGAGGCATTTCTCAGAGCATCTGATGACTCCATTCCTACAGTTTTGGGAATTACTAAACTTGAAACCCAGCCGACCCAAATAAGCGCTTAATGGCGGCATAAATTCTCTGAAAAACTTCGCTGCTCCAGGAGCTTCTACCTTTGCAGGCCATGAATCCATACGAACAGATTTTTGAAAACAACCGCCAATGGGTGGCGGAGATGAAAACCCGTGATGCTGATTTTTTCAGCAAGCTTGCCGCTGATCAAAACCCGGATTATCTCTTTATCGGCTGCTCTGACAGCCGGGTGCCGGCCAATGAAATCATGGGCCTTGGGGCGGGTGAAGTTTTCGTGCACCGCAACATCGCCAACTTAGTGGTGAACACCGACCTGAACGCGATGAGCGTAATCAACTATGCGGTGTCTATCCTGCATGTGAAGCATATCATTGTGTGCGGTCATTACAACTGTGGCGGCGTGCGTGCGGCGATGATTCCGAAAGACATGGGGCTGCTCAATCCCTGGCTGCGCAACATCCGGGACGTATATCGCCTGCATGAGACGGAACTGGATGCCATCGGCGAGGAACATGCCCGCTACAACCGGCTGGTGGAGCTGAATGTGTATGAACAATGCCGGAACGTGGTGAAGATTGCCGCCGTACAGAGCGAGTTTTTACATACAGGCTTCCCACGCGTACACGGCTGGGTCTTCGACATGAACATCGGCTTGCTGCAAGACCTCAACATTGATTTCGACAAGATGCTTCAGGACATCCGGAAGATTTATAACCTGATGGATTAGCCCTGGCCCGCATTACGTTGCACACTGCACCTGAATCGGATTGAGCCCATATTTACGTCCTGTGTACGCAATACTTTTCGGCATTTTCTGGCTGATGTCTCTATTGCCGTTGTGGCTGCTTTATGGCCTCAGCGACTTTTCCTTTGTGATCCTCTTTTATGGAATGGGCTATCGCAAAGAGGTGGTACGGAGCAATCTGAGTCATGCTTTTCCGGAAAAGACTGCAGTGGAAATTGAGCAAATCATGCGGCGTTTTTATCGCTCCTTCTGCGACCAGTGGATTGAGACGATGAAGCTGATGACGATGAGCAAACGCAGCCTGAACCGGCGTATGAAAGGGAATTGGGAGCTGTTGGATGCACTTTACGCCGAAGGCAAAAATGTGTACTTACTCACGGGCCACACCTTCAATTGGGAATGGGCCAATGTGACGGTGGCATTCAATACTCGGCTCCGGTATGCTTGCGTCTATCTGCCCTTGTCGAGCACATCGTTTGACAAGCTGATGCTGCACATTCGCACGCGGCTGGGTGCCAGGATGATCAGCATGAAAGGATTGCTTAGTGGTTTTAAACAGCTTGCCGGCAGTCAATACATTCTGGGCCTGGCGGCCGACCAAAATCCTTCGGTGGTAGAGGTTGCGGACTGGCTGCCTTTTATGCACCGTGAGGCTCCGTTTTTTCGTGGGCCGGAGCAGATGCCCCGCAGGGCAAAAGCGGCAGTGGTGCTGATTGGTATCCGCAAGCTGCGCCGGGGTTATTATGAGGCCAGCCTAGAGAAGCTCTGCGATGATGCTTCGCAAATGTCGGAAGGGGGTATCCTGAAAGGGTATGTAAACTTCATCGAGCAACAACTCGGGAAGCAGCCCGAGAACTGGCTCTGGAGCCACCGCCGCTGGAAGCATGTGCGGAAATCAGCCCCAACAAAATGACGGATGTTTTTTGCGGGTTTGATTAAACCATGGGATTGTTTCCAGTGTCAGAGCCTGCACCAAAAAACAATCATCATGCTTCGTTCTATGAACTCACGCAGTGTGCTCTGTGCCCTGCTCACGGCCTCCTTACTGGCTGCTGCTTCCTGCCATCGTCAAAAAGATGAAGGATTGGATGAAGACACCGGGTATGCTACGGACCACGCACTGGCCGGACAAACTTTCTCGGATGTTCAAAACATTGCCGATGAGGCTGCAGAAGGCGACCAGCTTACAACCTTTCGTATGACCGGTGGAACGGCCAGCCCGCTGAGCGGATGTGCTACAGTCACCCGCGACACGATTTCTACTCCGCATACTGTCACCATTGATTTTGGCAGCACCAATTGCCTCTGTGCCGATGGCAATTACCGCCGCGGGAAAATCCTAGTGAGCTACACCGGCCGCTACCGCGACCCGAACCATCAACATGACATCACGTTCGACAACTACTTCGTCAATGACAACCAAATCATGGGTACAAAAGCGGTGTTGCGCGTAGCCGATGATGCCGCCGGCCATCCCGTGTATCACATCACTGTGAATGGAAAAATCATCCTGGCCAATAATGCCGGAACCATCTCTTACACCAGCACAAAGACCCGTACCTGGGTAGCCGGTTACAGCACCGCCACACGGTCTGACGATGAATATGACATCACAGGCAGTGGCAGTATTACCAGGGCCAATGGAAAGGTCTTCAGTTTCCAAACCACTACGCCGCTGCACATTGCGCTCAATTGCCGCTGGATTGAAAGTGGAGTGGTGCAGATTACGCCACAAGGTGCCTCCGCACGAACCTTAGATTATGGAAATGGTACCTGCGATGCACAGGCAAACTATACCGTGAATGGCAAGACCTATTCGATAACCCTGCACCGATAGCTTTTCAAAGAAGATGGGTGCTTCCTGCAACAGGTAGGGTGAAAGCATTCCTTTTCAGGAGCGTTCGTTAGGATTCAGAAGCGGGGAAGGACCGGACAAGAGTTAATTACCGGCCTTCTTCGCTTTTTTGTATTTCAGCCAATGAGGTCTATATCGAAGCTGACCAACTCAACAAACTCTTCGATGCGTTCATCAATTTCTCTTTTGCTGAGTGATTGCAGGCGGGTAGGGCCGAATTTTTCGACACAAAACGAAGCCATAGCGGAGCCAACGATGATGGCTGTTTTCATGTTTTCGAACGAGATGTCCTGTGTGTGGGCGAGGTGCCCCATAAAGCCGCCCGCGAACGTGTCGCCGGCACCGGTGGGGTCAAACACTTCGTCCAGAGGCAGTGCCGGTGCGAAGAAGACGTGTTTGCCCTGGAAGAGGAGTGCGCCATGTTCCCCTTTTTTTATGATGAGGTATTTTGGGCCCATAGCCTGAATTTTCAGGGCTGCTTTGGGCAGGGAATATTCCCCGCTGAGCTGCCGGGCTTCGGCATCATTCACCAGCAGCACATCCACCATGCCGATAACCTTTTTCAAATCATCCAGGGCGGTGTCCATCCAGAAATTCATGGTGTCCAGCACGATGAGTCTGGGGCGTTTCTTCAATTGCTGAATCACACTTATCTGCACGGCAGGCACGAGGTTGCCCAGCATCAGAAACTCACAGTCCTGATAGCTTTCGGGCAGTGTGGGCTTGAATTGCGCCAGTACATTCAGGTCCGTCGTCAGGGTGTCGCGTGTGTTCATGTCCATGTGGTAGCGGCCGCTCCAGAAAAAGCTTTTGCCATCTGGCACCACCTCTACGCCTTCAGAGCGAACGCCGCGTGCCGAGAGCTTGTCTATTTCCTCTTTGGGGAAATCGCCGCCGATGATGGAAACCTGCTTGATAGGCTGGTAAAAATTAGAGGCCGACCAGGCCACATACATCGCCGATCCGCCGATGATGCGGTCTGTTTTTCCAAAAGGCGTTTCAATGGCATCAAAGGCTATGGTGCCCACTACTACAAGAGACATATTTGAGGCTGGTTAGGAAGGGGGCGAAGCTAAGGCGCTTTGAAAAGCCACTTGTGGTTTGGCACCCTTTCCCGGTAATGATTGATAAAAACCCGGATTCCTGATTAGTGGATGTTGACAGAGACATTAGCTCAGTCACTTCCCTACAAACACCGCCTTCCGCTTCTCTAAAAATGCCGCCACACCTTCTCTGAAATCCAGCGTAGCCCCCGCCTCTGCCTGCAGCTCACGTTCTGCCCAAAGTTGCTCTTCGAGACTATTTCCCAAAGATTGGTTGATGAGCCGCTTGGTAAGCCCAAAGGCTTTCGTGGCACCCTGAGCCAGGCTTCCCGCTACGGTCTGCCAGGCGTGTGCGAAATCCTCGTCTTCATATACACGATACACCATGCCCATTTGCAGGGCTTCCTCTGCGGTGATTTTATCGCCGGTCAGTGTGAGGGCAAGTGCGCGCTGCATGCCCACGAGGCGCGGCAGGAAGTAGGTGCCGCCACTATCGGGTATCAAAGCGATTTTTGAAAAGGCCTGGATGAAGGTGGCGCTTCTTGCCGCCAGCACCATGTCGGCTGCGAGGGCAATATTGGCGCCCGCGCCCGCTGCCACACCATTCACCGCCGCGATGATGGGCTTCTCCAGATTTCTCATGCGCAGAATCGTGGCATTGTAGTGCTCCTCTACCATCTTTCGGAAGTCAAGCTGGTCCACATCGGTAGCTTCTCTGAGGTCTTGCCCGGCACAGAAGCCTTTGCCTGCACCTGTCAGCACCACGCAGCGCACCGTCTCGGTACGGGCACAGTCGTCCAGCGCAGCTTGCAGTGCCCGCGCCAGCTCGCGGTTGAAAGAATTGTATTTCTCCGGCCGGTTGAGCGAGAGGACGCGCACGCTGCCCAGGTCGTTGATGAGTAGGGTAGAAGACATACCCACGAAGGTAACCGGCATTCCCCGCCAACCGGGACTGCCGTTGATGCCACAAGCTGCCGGCGACAGTTTGATTTTTATTTAGTCGGCTGGAGCGCCCGGAAAGAGCTTTGATCAGCTTGTCCTGAATTTGTTTCAGGATTGCCTATTGCGGGCCTGAGCGGTCAATTGGCTTTTCACGAAGTAGTGGAAGTACTGCATTTTTCTCAGAAAGCCGAAGGGAGAAATCCAGCCGAAGGGAGCGTCGCAACGGCTGCTGCATCTGCATTCTTAAGCTGGCTTCATCATAAGAATCCGAGGGGTCAGGAAGTCCCGGGGGGCTGCCACTAAGATTCATGGCTTGGGCCGGGTGGCAGGAAGGCGCAAGCAGCCTTGGTTTTTGGCATGGATGCCCCGCGTGCCTGATTTTTAGGAGTAATAGGTTTGCGGATCGAACATTCTTTTTCCATCATGCAACACATTACGCCTTGCCTTTGGTTCCACAATGAGGCGGAAGAAGCGGCCCGCTTTTATACTTCTCTTTTCCCGAACTCTTCGATGGGCCTGATAACCCGCAACACGAAAGACACGCCGGGTGTAGAAGGTTCGGTTATGGTAGTCAGTTTTGTGCTGAATGGGCAAAGCTTTACCGCGCTCAATGGCAACCCACAATTCGCCTTCAACGAATCCATATCGCTGATGCTGCCCTGCCACAGCCAGGAAGAGATAGACTATTACTGGCAGCGCCTGACGGCAGATGGGGGACAGGAAAGTATGTGTGGCTGGCTGAAAGACCGTTTTGGCGTGTCGTGGCAGGTGGCCCCTTCAAACTTTGATAAGCTGTTGTCGCCGAAGCAACCTACTCGTGTGGCCCGCGTGATGCGTGCCCTCATGAAGATGCGCAAGCTGGATCTGGCAGCGCTGGAGCGGGCCTATCAGGAAGGCTGAGTGGACAGGGTTGAAGGGAGATCGAGTGGTGCCTGATTGCCTAAAATAAGGAGCGTGTACCCCGATGGATAGCTATTAAACAGCAGTTAATTTGGTAACCAATAAAAACAGAAATATGAGCAAGGTCTTCTTCGACTGCGGCATTTCATTGGATGGCTTTTTTGCCGGCGACAACCGGAGCCCCAGCAACCCGATGGGAGGTGTTTCCAGGCAACTCCACCAGTGGATGTTCCATCAAAAAGCATTTTG
The DNA here is from genome assembly GCA_018267625.1 of Bacteroidota bacterium. GTDB lineage: Bacteria > Bacteroidota > Bacteroidia > Chitinophagales > Chitinophagaceae > UBA1952. The sequence goes on along the minus strand of JAFDYC010000054.1, from coordinate 1,396 downwards.
GACACACATCAAACAGGAAGGATGTGGCGATGAAGAATATGGAGCAGACAGCCAGCTTATTGATGCGGTGTTTGCCCGTACTGGAGCTTACATCATGGGGAAACGAATGTTTGAGGAAGGTGAAGCGCTTTGGGCGGAAGATATTTTTCATGCAGACGTTTTTGTGCTGACGCATGAAAAGCGGGCGCCTTGGGTGCAACAAGGAACTACCACCTTTTATTTCGTCAATGACGGCATACAGAGCGCTTTGGAACAGGCCCGGCAATCAGCCCGGGGAAAAGACATCCGAATACAAGGCGGTGCCGATACGATTCAGCAATTTCTCCGGGCTGGCTTAGTGGAAGAATGTTTCATCCATCTGGCTCCCGTGTTCTTAGGTTCCGGGGTACGTCTTTTTGAAGGCATGAACAGTGCGCAATATGAAATTCAGGCCGGTAGCATCATACCCTCCGAGCTAACCACCCACCTAAGCTATACGCTGAGGAAGCTATGAGGGATGCATGCTCTTGCTCATTCCGTTGAGGTAGATTACGCAATTGAAGTATGTCTTCCCCGGGTTTTTGATTTTGCATTTTGGCGGTTACTTTTCGGGATGTTCACCATAAATCGCAAATCCCTATGAGCCCCGAAGAATACCTCAAAAGCCGCGTAGAAACTGAAATTGACTGGTATAACCGTAAGAGCAAAATCAACAAACGAGCCTATCGCAGCCTGCGGGTGCTGAGTGCGCTGGTGGCCTTGTCTATTCCGGTCATGTCCGGCTTGTTGCAAGACGGGAATGCTGCTTCTCTGAAAGTGACTCTGAGCATTGCCGGTGCATTCGTGGCCTTATGCGAGTCGTTGCTGGCACTGTATAAATTCCATGAAAACTGGACGAATTATCGCCAGGCTGCCGAGGGGTTGACACAACACAAATTCCTGTTTTCTACCGGAGCAGCTCCCTACAGCGGGGCAGATGCCTTCACGCTCTTTGTTCAGAATGCTGAAAACCTGATGGCAGGGGAACGCATCCAGTGGCTGAAGCAAAACACCCAGATAAAAGACGCTACAGAAAAAGGAACCGCAGAGAAGCAGGATGCTACGGACAACGACAATCCCACCCATACAGGCGACATAAACATGCCCTCAGAAAATGAAGGCTCCGCTCCCCATCAGCCCACATAATTCCGCCATTATAGTAGAAGTGCTTTTGCCAATCTGAAAGCGATGTATTCAAGCTCAGAATTTCTTTATGCTGCCGTTTTTTATCTTATAAAAATGTGCTGTTAATACGCTGTCCATATCGGAGCATTCAATAAGCAATAACGGGCTCCGATTCTTACTTGAGAACATAGATCGTTTATTTTCAAAAACATGAATTTATCCTTTATGCCAAAATACCGTTTAAATACGCTTG
>JAFDYC010000053.1 GCA_018267625.1 Bacteroidota bacterium | reverse complement strand
ATTCAAAGAAGGTCAGCCCACTTCAGGGTTGGCCTTTTACTTCAAGAATACAATCCATTTTTTATTCGCATATCTTGAAAACATGAAGCTTCCTATTCTATTATTTGTTCTCTTGTTTGCTGTTGCCCCTGCCAATGCCAACCGACTTATCATCAATATAAACCCTCAAGACTGTATTGCTTGTCAGGCAGCCTTAAGTGACACCGCTCAATTGAAAGCCCTTTTCCAGTCTATCACTATTACGTTTCCTACTCGTTTTAAACCTGATTCGGCGGAAGTCATTCAGAAGTTTCCGCTATTGAACAACCCGCTCTTTAATATTAGTTGGGCTGACAATCCGGTATCCCGCCAAACTGGTGAATCCATCTCAATGGCGTATTACACCGATAATGCCGGCAATTTGTTGAAAAAAGTACCCTTGAAATTATTTTCTCCCTTGGAGATGATTGGGCTAACTCAGGTGCCGGACAATCACGTGCTATTTGCGGATACAATTCAGACTACAAACAAATTGCCTGCATCGATTTCCAATTTCGTGTTGTCGAAGGAACGTTTGTTTATGGTAGATAATATTCGAGGAGATGTGGTGTATCTGGATTGGAACAAAAAAGAGAAAACCTACCGTTCCATTAATGCAGATGCTTTTACTTCAAATTCTTACAAGCTATTTTATGGAGACCAGGGTGATGCAAAACTGGCCCGTAACAAATTCATTCTGAATCGGGAGCACGCAGGGCCTTTGTACAAGATTGCGCGTATTTCTGTAAGTAATGACATTGCCAATATCGCGATTGAATATTTTTTTATCAACGGCTTTACCCTGTATCATTTTGATGTCGTTTATGTTGTTATTGGCGACCAGGTGCTTGAAAATTTTTTGATTGTCAATCCATCACTATCAGAGTCGGAGAAAGTGATAGCACAAATTGCAACACAGGAGCATATTACGGACTCATCGCAGATCGGCCCGGAGCAGATTCGAAAATTCTATTCAGAATTCGACACACTGATGCAAAGTTTTCAAGCGCAACATCCCGATGAGTTTCATCCCTCAAGCTACCAAGTCTTCCGGTTGAACGACAGCGAGTACTTGCTTCCTTCCAGAATGAATATCAAGAATTCATACCGCTTTATTGGTTTGTACCATTTGAGCGACCACAAACTCATGCAGACAGGAAAGATGCTTCAAATCGAGAAGGGTAGGATCTTCAAAGAATCTGAAAACTACAATCACTTCCAACCTTTATGCGGCAGGTTTCCCCTCATGATGCACCAGATTTCCAATGTGCTATATGATTTACTGGCAGACACATCATATCTGTTGCCGCTGCCTTTGGGCAAATTCGACATAGGCCCTGAAGCGATGGCCAGGTTGCAACCTAAAACGGAACTTTATATTTACGATGTGATGGTGCAGGACAGCATCGCCTCCGTGCTCTATTCAGCAGGGCGAGAACTTACGCTCAAACGATTGTGCTACAATATAAAGTTGGGTAAGATAATTATTGATGGTCCGTTAGTTGCTCATGGGCGCAACTTCCCTACAAAAGGTTCCGGATTTCATGTGGCCTTCAATAATATCCATTCTTTTTTCGTCGCGGATGAAATTGCCGGAACCTTGACGCGCGTATTCCTGAATTGAACTTGCTAAGTTGCTGTTCAAAATACATAAGTCAGACCGCACCCTGTTTTAGTAAATCTTCCAAGCAGTGGCGTTGAAGCACTAGTCCACAAGAAGGTATTGAGCCTGCGTTCTTTTCCTTCACGATTATTTCGTGGAAGGTATGTTGAGCCAAAACAGTAGGAGGCATTAGTTCGAGTACTCCGGCGATACGGTTGATGCGCTCGGTGAGCATAGCAACCTGCGCCTCGATGGAACCGGTGTTCTTTTCAGTGCCGCCATAAGTGGCGAACAGAGTCTTTTTGGCTTCGGCAGTAAGGTGAAAAATTAGTCAGCTTTGGTTTATCCCGACTGGGGGATTATTCAGGCGCGCATAAGTATTGGTATTGTGGCAAAGAAAAAAAAGAAATTCAAGGGCGAAATATTTGGAAATCTCGGGGGGGGGGGGGACATTAGTGATTGCAACCGCAGCGGATAGTCGCGAATATTCAAAACTGCGTTGCCGGGGATGCCGAAAACCGGGTAGAGTAGGCTTCGTCACTAAATTTTGAAAATATGAAAACGTCCGTCATTTTTACAGCATGCGCCATTGTTGTTTTGACCTTGTATATTTTCGGAAGCTGTAAAAAAAATGAAGTTGCTCATCCAATTAAAACAATTGCTACAACCAGTAGTACCACCTCTAATGCCGTTGGTGGTAGTCCGGGAAATATTAAGCCAGGAAATATACCTCTATCTGTTTGCACCTCCTATGTCTATGTGATAGATCAATTTAACTTTCACAGGCCAATTCGATTATGTAAGAAAGGCTTTTGGTTTTGTCAACAGGGCCATTGGGAGATAGAAATTGACCCTTTTGGAAACTGCAATATTGCGCCGTCAACCAATGGAGATGGAACGGTCACAATTAGAGCAGAGAAGAGTGGAAACAATCTCACAATTCACTACCCGTTGTCCCTTCTTAATATATACAATTCTGAAGATTTAGAAGAGCTCAGTGCTGACAATGACTATGAGATTTATGATGGTATTATAATACAACAAGGACATTATCCAATTACAATAAATCAAAGCGATATTACTGCTACTGTTACTATTAATTGATAAAATTTTTTATGCAAAAATATTTTATTTAATATAAATTTAGTGTTATGTTAATGAAGAATATTTATTTGTTACTAATAGCCGTTTCGATAGCCAGTCAAGAATGTCAGGCAAGAAAATTTAATTTTCATGATGATATTGTTTACCTGTACGATAATAAAATTAAATTAAGTATAATACAATCATGTATAAAATATAAATTATCATATTTCTATAATGTTTTAACACCAGAAGGTAAAATAATAGATTATGGTTGTCAAAATGCGCAAAATAATTGTGATGAAATTATTAAGTCTCGAATTATTTCGCTAGATACCTCAAGTTGTATGAAGGCCGCATCCTCAGAGTATTTTTTATTGTGTAGATATGGTGAGAAAATTTCCATGTCTTCTAATAAGTACAATATAATTCTACTATATTCGGTTACAATGCCAACATCAGTAATTAAGAAAATAGCAAGATGGAAAAAATGGGTTACTAAACATCAATCAACGCATAACATCATTGTAATCTGTCTAGATGCATTGAATTAATAAGAATTCACTAAAAACAAAAAAAAAATAAAATAGTAAATATTATTGGGTCTTGAATGTTTGATTCTAAAATATAATTAATTTAAAATCAATTTATAATTTAATATATTATATAATGTATAATAAATTTATTTTCATATTGCATTCGTCTCGATCTATCAAGTTAATTCGTTATTGTATTAAATAATTCTTAATTGTCCTTTAATAAAGATTGACAGTATGTTTCCCAAGACAGCATTGAAAAATGCCTTTCCATATCCGGCTACCATCTTCGTGGTAAGTTCCCAGAAACAAAAGTTAAAGTGGCATGAGATTAGAAAATCAGGCGATACTGTCGAAATTGTAGATTTCCTACTTCGATGAGCCAATCCCAACATTTTCTCCTTAAATGGTTATTTAGAGTAGTACAAATATTGGTATAGGAGGAAAGAAAAAAATGAAAATTTCGGTTCAATTCCTTGGAAATCTCGGGGGGGGGGGGGGACATTAGTGATTGCAACCGCAGTGGATAGTCGCGAATATTCA
>JAFDYC010000052.1 GCA_018267625.1 Bacteroidota bacterium | reverse complement strand
GCTCGCAGCACAGCGGGCAGGTCAGGGACTTTACGCTCCTTGACATCCTAAATGCACTTGGCGATACGACAAATGATGAAATACGATTTCCAGATGGTAATAAGGAAGATGTCTTTAACCTGTCCTCCTTTCAAGACCTAAGCAGTGGAGGCGGCGAGATAAGCCAGATGCCAGCTGCGACGGGAACCAAGCTGGTTAATGAGGCGCTTCCCTTTATCAACGGACAGCAGACAATTGTCCTCGGATTTGAGCCTGTCAGCCTTTGCATGGTATTCCTCAATGGTCTAAAGCTACGGCAAGGTATAGACTACAATAAGGACGGCAGAAGCATCAACTTTCTAACCGCACTACGAACAACCGCAAACCAGACAGACCTTCTCGAAGCCCTTTACGACATCCCCGCATAACCTCTCTTAAAAACCTAACCTGTAAACCCTGAATTCAAAAATGGCTGGTACACGCATACGCCCCGACAAACAGATTCAAACAGCTCCCGGACAAGGCTACGTCCTTCAGTCCGACATCAATGGAGAACTCCAATTTGCATTACTGTCTGCTTTAATTGGTAATGGCAATCAACAAGATGCCTTTGGTGATATTCGCTCTATTGACTCACTCCAACTCTTAGGTAATACGCTTGTACTGCGATATACCAACAATCAGGGTGTACAGATGGTCAAGAGCTGCGACCTGACATCACTTGCTGTAGATGTAAAGGTCACTGGCGCATTCCTGCAACGGCTGGAGGCCAACACCTACATCCTTCAGATTACCCAAAGTGACGGAACGACCACATCTGTGAATCTTTCAGAGCTGCTGGCAATAGTCACGGTAAACAGCGCCGACATCATTTTCTCTGGTAATGGAACAGCAAGCAGTCCACTAACAGCGGTGCTATCAGACAGTGCTAAAACACAGCTAAGTGGTGCAAAGCACTGGACTGATGAGTTCACGGCCTTATCCGGTGGAAACTCGGTTCAACTGACTTATACGCCCATTTACCCCTTTCCGTTACACCCGCACCGAAATGGCCTTCGGCAAAAGGAACTGACAGAATGGAAGCAAGATCCACTTAATCCCAGACGACTCAACTTCCAAATCAACTTCGGGGCTAATGGTCAATACGAAACAGTGGTTGTTGACTATATGACACTTGACCCTGTAGGTCCGCGTCAACTGACCGACTAAGGTTTCTTCTCCTCTCACATCCCTTTCTCCTGCTGGCTGCAGGCTGCCCTTCCATACCCGCACATACGTGCGGGCTTTGGAGGTGGGAGGCCACCCATAAATCCTTTTTCTAAACCAAAACAAACCGAATGACCCAAGTAAAGCTTTGGCAGATTGTAAGCCAGACTGCGAACGCCATCATCTTCTCTGATGCTGATGGTAATCTAAAAACCCTTCCGGCGGGGACAACCGGACAAGTGCTTGTAGCTGCGCTGGACGGTAGTCCAATGTGGGCAGACAATACGGCTCTTGCAACAGCGCTCTCCGCCAAAACGGACGCGACTAACGCCATTGCCACGGCAAAGGCATATGCCGATGCTCAGATTGCGGCACTGATTGACAATGCGCCGGTAGCTCTGAACACGCTCAATGAGCTTGCCGTAAAGCTCAACGGCGAAGACAGTGCTATTAATGCCCTGCTGCTTCAGGTGGACGGCAAGGCCGAAAAGACCGAAGTAGTTACTGCGGTAGCGCAGGCGAAGCAGGATGCCATCCAAACCGCACAGGAGAACACCAACGTCGCAGTCGGTAACGCGCTAAATGAAGTTGATTCCCGCATTGCGATTGCACGTGGTGACCTGCAGACTTATGCGGATCAGACGGCAGCCTTTAAGTCAGACAACGCAAAGCAGGATGCGGTAACAAGTGCGAATAGCTATACTGACCAGGCTATTGCCGGATTAGCTCAGGGAGTAGCGCTTGACGCCGACAACCGCGCAGACACTATTAAGTCCGAGGCTGTCCTTCAGGCAAATACCTACACCGATAGCGTTTTTGCCAATGCTGCAACCACTACTGAAGGTCTGATTGAAACAGCCCGCATGGATGCGATCCATCAGGCAAGTACGGAGACTGGCAGCCGCATCAGCACTCTGATGCAGAATATCCCCGGTACCTATCATGTGGAGACGACATCTGTAGCCAGCTATGTGTCGGATTCCACACTGATGGACATGCAGGAAATTACAGGACCAGGTGTAAATGTGAAAGCCCGATTCTCTGAAATCACAGGCGCTAACATCGGTACAGTAGATGATACCCTTAGCCCCAAGATGCTTCTCGTAAATGGAGTAGCACAGCACGACGAGTGGAGCACGGAAGCAGCACCGGGCGGAGCACTCATTCTGAAAATGACTCCGAAGCTGGCAGCCCATGTCTTTGACGGAACAAAGAACTACGTGATGCTGCTTGCAGAATACAAGAAGTATTCTTCTCTGAGCTTCATTCCGGCTGACTAATGCGGTTGTTCCTCTTCGGATAAACAAACCATTCAATAGATGAGACAGGTGATAGTTCCTGCCCCGTAAGACAGGGCTATTACTACTCATTTATCAATTCGCTAATCAAACTCAAACCAATCCAAAAACCTTGAAAAAGCTATTTATCGGGCGCAGCCCACTAACCACAGTCGTCGGATATCTTCTGGCAGCACTAATGGGTATTCATCAGGCAGGTGCAGCAGGGGCGCACAACTGGCAGGACTTCCTATTGCCAGCTTCCATTGCCCTGCTTGGGCGTCTGTCTTCAGACGACAGCAACAGGCGGCCACCTCTTCCGCCCCTGCCGCCCGTTCTACCCTTACCGGAGGAACCTGTCATGCCGCCGGCAATCGCCACAACAGCATTCCGGCGCAGAGGCCGGGAACACAAACAGAAAAGAGGCCGTAATGGCCAGTTTGCGGCGCAAGTAGCCTAAATCCCAAACCTGACAGCAGTAGCTGCTTCCATGCAGCATCAAATAATCAAAACCATCAATAAATAACAGATGAGTAAGAAATCAAAAGGCTCAGGCGGAAACATACTGCTGCTGGCTGGTCTTGGCGTAGGGGCAGCACTGCTTTTCGCCAATAAGAGTAATGCCCAAAGCAATAGTTCGGCTTCGGAGCTGCCCAGTGGCAGTGTAAGTACCGATATACCTGATGCTCCAAAAATCCTAGCTGTCAATTCAAGCAGTACGGAAAGCCCTACACCTACCGGTATTGTCTCGGATGAGGAAGGAATGGAAACAGTGAGCAGCTCATCATCCGGCAGTAACCGCGACGACGATTCCGGTGGTGGATCAGTTGTAGAAACGATCTCCAATACTGGTGTAAAACTGGTGAAGCAGTTCACGGAGGACAAGGACATACCCCCATTGGTTTCAACCAAGCTTACCCCAAAGGAGACTGCGATCATAAATAGCGGTAAGCTGACCGCAGCCTTGGCATTGCAGCGCCCCGACTTATACAAAGCCGCCTACATCAAAAAGTATGGCGGTAAGACAGCGACGGGCAAGAAGAAGGCCCTTGCCGCTGCAACTCTAGCCATTGATGCGGCTGTTACCGCAGCCAACGCAGCAAAAAGCGGCGGGCTTGTAAAAGCAGGAAAGTACCCGGCCAAGCCGCAGTTCACGTTTGTGCAGACTGCTGGAGGTATGGCCGCTCAAGCTGCCGTAGCCCAAATGGCAGAGCTGCAAAAGGCGGGCGTAAAAGTCTCACCTGCCGCTCAGAAGATATCTGCCCAGGTGAAGGCTGCAAAGGGTAGCAAGGGACGACATCCAGTAAAACATACACCAGCCAAATCCGCACATCCGTCTAAGAAGAAAGCCGTAAAACGGGCTGTACGACCGGCGTCAAAGAAGCGGGTTGTCAAAAAGCGCCACTAACCACTATGTTATTTACAAGACTCGTTGTTGATATTGGGTCGCCGAGCGTCGGCAGTCACCGCTACCAGACCGGTAGTGGATGGTACGACTTCGCTTCTCCGAAAGGCAAGCAGGATAATGTCGCCATTTTGCAAGGCATTGTTGCCAACTATGGCCCATCAATAAGCCGCTTTGCCGATGCGCTTGACATTCCGCGCGGTGTCTTAGTCGGTTTCATTGCCACGGAAAGCGGTGGGAAGATGTTCACCCGGCCCGGCTCACAATTCAAAGGACTGATGCAATGCGCGGCAGGGCCATTCTATGATGCTTTTATCAAATGGGGCGTAGAGGTGAAGGGTGCTACAGTTCCCGAAGTGATAAAGGCGGAAGTGAAAACTAAATGTCCGCAGCTATTGCAGCACAGCGTCAGCCGCTACAATCCAACCGCGATTACCGGTCAGCTTGCCCGACTGATGGAAAGTGACGCTGCTTTCAACATTATGGCGGGCGCTGTAGTGCTGCGCTGGAACCTGGAACGCTTCGCGGGTAGCCTCAACAAAGCCATTATAGCCTATAACGCGGGTCCGTACAACAAAGCCATTTCGCAAGGAACAAGAGCCATTACTGCACCGGCAGATACCGCTTCCCTTGTGCGGCTTCCGCAGGTCAATACTGAAAGTAAAAGCTATCTGAAGAAGATGCTAGGAGTCGGCTCCTACCTCGACCTCGTGTATAAAGAAAAGCTGTTCACTATCTAACCCGATTAATCAAACACTACAACAGAAAAAGAACTTATGAACCTCCTGTATATCGAAAAGCTCCCTGCTTCCCTGCGCGAAGCCTTTGGAAAGAAAGTAAAAGACATCGCCACCTTTTTGGGCATTCACCCGGACTGGCTTATGCAGGTGATGTGGGCAGAAAGCAAGCTGAAAGGCGATGCTGCCAACCGCCAGGGCAAAGACAAGCACCTTGTTGCTGCGGGAGTGCTGCAGTTCACCAATGCCAGCGGTATCCTCAAACTAGGTAAAGTGCCGTCGCTGGCGCACATCCTGACTATGCCGCTGCTCTCCCAGCTTGACCTTGTGAAGCTCTATTTCATGCCTTACAAAGGCAAGATGAAGAGCTACTATGATGTGTATGCTGCCACCTTCTTTCCTGCCATGATTGGGAAACATGACGATTGGGTGTTGCAAACCAAAACGCTTTCAGCCGACACAATCGCAAGGCAGAACCCCGCTGTTTCAAAAGGGGCAAAGCATATAACGGTAGCAGACTTCAAACGCTACGTGGTAACCATCGTTCCGACGAGTGTGCGCAGCAGGCTCTTTGGTGTAATAGAAGAAGCTATTGACAAGGTAGAAGAAGAAGCCGGTCATATAAAGGACTTTGTCATTGCGCATCCTAAGTCAAGCAGTATTAGCGGTGTCGTAGTCGGATTACTGCTCCTTGGATGGTTTCTCGTTAGATACGCATAACCCAGGTCGCAAAACACAGAAGAAAAGAACAAGATGAGCTATTCCCCAATTCCTGAAATCGTACTCTGCGGCCTTGGTGAGGTTGAACTGGAGATACCAGAGCTGAATGTTACCTACACGCGTGCTAATGCAAGGGTGTTCAAGGGTAATATTCGCTCGGCTCAGGATGTGGCAGACTTCCTGAAAACAACATTGGGGAAGGATGAAATAGAGCTACAGGAACAGTTCATCGTTCTTTACCTGAACCAGAAGTGCGACATCATTGGCTACTACCGCCACAGTCGTGGCGGCATCACGGCAACGGTTGCTGACGTCCGTCTGATAATCGGTGCTGCCCTGAAATGTGCAGCCGTGAGTATGGCAATAGCCCATAATCACCCCTCGGGCAATCTGACGCCAAGTGAGGCAGACCATAAGCTTACCGAAAAACTCAGGGAAGGGGCTAAGCTGGTGGACATACGCTTGCTTGACCACCTCATCCTTACCCGCGAGCGATACTTTTCGTTTGCAGAGGAAGGATTGCTTGGACTCAGTGGGCTTAGCTCAATTGCACCTAAGCCAACTCCAGCGGATTACGTGCAGCGGATGATGTCAGACCTGAAGGCCGGTACTAAGCATAACAAACGCAGCACAGAAAGGCTGGCGGCTCAATTTGGCATCGAGGACAAGACGGCTGTAAAGGAGCTTACCGAGCTTGCCATAGTGAACCGGGCACGGGAATTGGCAAACGCTCCCGGCTCAACTTGGGAAAGGTATCAGTCTATTGTTGACCTGTACAACATACAGGCTAATCTATCGCACCGGACTTCCAATAGCGTATTGCTTCAGCAATACAGTACACCAGCGCCTATTGCATATCTGGCCGGGGTATGGTGCAGGCTGAACGAGCTCTGGCTGTTTCATACGGGGACTCCCGACTTTATTGCCTTTGAACCATCTGCGGGCAATGGGCTCCTTACGATTGCAGCACCTGCTCATCGTTGTATCGTAAATGAAATTGATGAGACAAGGAGAACTAACCTTCTGACGCAAGGCTACCGGGAGGTAACCGCCTTAGACGCTTCCAAGCCTTTTCCCTCAAAATGGTGGAGAAAGTTTGATGCTATAGTCACTAATCCGCCATTTGGAACAGTGGATGTGAAGGTGGACTATGATGGCTATAAAATCAGTAGCCTGGAGCAGCTTATGGCACTTCGTGCCCTTGATTGCATGGCAACACACGGCAAGGCAGCGATCATCATTGGCGGCCATACTGAATGGGACGAGCTGGGACGGATTAAGGCAGGTAAAAACCGCATCTTCTTTAACTATCTCTATTCCCATTACAATGTCGCTGACGTAATCAACATCGACGGCCATAAGCTGTACAGCAGGCAAGGGACTTCCTTCGACGTAAGGCTGATACTAATATCCGGGGCAAAGCGTGAGGTAGGTGGCACTACGCCACTGTTTAGCCCAAGCTCTGATAAGGTAGTATCTGACTTTGATACGCTCTACGAGCGGGTAATCGCCGCAATGGACATTCCCCAATACCAGCTTAACAGACAACATCCTCCGCAACAATCACCTTCTACTACCAAAACAGATACTGATATGGCTACCACTAGAGCCCGTGCGCTTGCCCTTGAATTGGAAATAGACATGACGGAATTGGAAGATGGCTTGACCGGCTCAGGTAAAGACAATAGCATAGGCCCAGGTACAAGGCTTTCCAATGTGATTTGTATTCATTACAACCCTGCTTTGCAACGTTTAGAAATTAAGCCAGAGGCAAGGTTGGATGTAGCAACGGAGGCAGGACTTGACAGCAGATCATTTATCTGTTGTGGTAAGACATGGACCAAGACAGTTCGGGAGGACTATCGTATCCATGAAACTACTGGCTCTATTGTACAATTTCTGGCCCGCCGGGGTTACATGGTGGTAGATAAAAGCTGGGAAGGGTTGGGGATGGCCTATTCTCCCGCCTCAGACATCGGGAAATCCCTACAGACGCAGGTGCCGGATAGCATGGCTTTTGAAACCCACGAGGCCCTTCGCTGGATTCAGGAGGAGGTAGGCGGAGACGTAGACAATTTTGTTCGTGACCGCTTAGGATACGGAACGCTATCTGAGTTGGCCAGAGCGCTCAGCGCGGAGCAAATTGACGCGGTAGCTATGGCGATTTACAACATAGAAGGCCGTAGGCAGGGAATGATCATTGGTGACCAGACCGGCATCGGTAAGGGCCGCGTAGCTGCGGCTATTATTCGCTATGCCTGTCAGCAAGGCATTCGTCCTGTGTTCGTAACAGAAAAGCCAAACCTGTTCTCAGATATCTATCGCGACCTGAAGGCCATTGGCAGTGCTGACCTTGTTCCTTTCATTGTAAACGGCAAGGAAAGCAAAACAGACATTAAGGACGAAGACGGTAATATCATCTATTCTGCCCTTACAGCTCCTGAACAGCAGACCATCTTTGAAAGCCGGCTGCTGCCAGGTAGATTCAACTTCTCAGTTGCAACCTATTCGCAGTTCAATAGCCCGGAGACAAAGCCACTAAAGCCCGCTTTTCTGCAAGCCATAGCTGAGGACAGCATTATGATCCTGGATGAGGCGCACAACTCATCAGGCTCATCTAATACAGGGACGTTTCTAAAGGGTGTAGTTAAGAGTACAAAAGGGGTAATCTTCCTTTCGGCCACGTTTGCCAAGCGCCCGGACAACATGCCCATCTATGCCATGAAGACTTGCATGGCAGACTGTGCCCTCTCAGATGAGAACCTTGTTGAGGCTATTGAGAGCGGTGGCGTCGCCCTTCAGGAGGTTATCTCTGCCCAGCTTGTAAGCGAAGGCCAGATGCTTCGGCGGGAAAGAAGCTACGAAGGCATTGAGGTCAATTACCTCACAATGGAAGACAAGGCGCAGGAGCACAAGGCCACTGCCGATATTGTCACCTCCATTATCCGGCGGATTATTGCCTTTCAGATAGCCCATGTGGAGCCAGCCGTAAATGAGATGGATAAGATTGTTGCGGCAGAGAGCAAAGAAGTAGAAGCGCGGAAAGGAACAGAAAAGGCGGGCGTGGACAATACCCCTTACTTCTCCAAAGTATTTAACGTAATCAACCAGATGCTATTTGCCGTAAAGGCAGAAGCAGTTGCGGACCGGGCTATTGAAAGACTCAGGGAAGGAAAGAAGCCGGTTATTGCCTTTTCGTCCACTATGGGTGCTTTCCTGGAGACGATGGAAAATGAGCGCGGCCTGCCTTTATCAGACGGCGATGTAATCAAGGCTGACTTCAGCGAGGTGCTAAAGCGAGGGATTGACGGTATTATGAAAATCACGGTGCGTGATGAGCGGGGCAATCCCAGCTACCAGCGCATCCCCCCAAGCGACCTATCTGCCGAGGCACTAGCGGAATACAACTCCATCATGGAGGACATTGAAAAGGTCGCTACCGGCCTTTGCATCTCGCCAATTGACATCCTGATTGAGAAAATACAGTCTGCTGGATATTCTGTTGCTGAGGTAACGGGCCGGAAGTTGGGACTAAGGATAGGCAGTCGCAACAGTGGTAAACGCTACGATGGTCAAAGAGCGGATGCGGCAAGCAGACTACGCTGGAAAACCATGCAGCCGGACAGCCACCAGTTAAATGAGGAAGGTGTAGCAGTTAATACAGACTTAGACGTACCAGAAGTATTGGACTACCTGCCTCAGATGACCGGAATGGTCTATGCCAGAAAGAAGGAGAACACTAATGATGCATTCCGGCGCTTCAACAATAATGAAGTAGATGTGCTGCTCATCAATCAAAGTGGCTCAACCGGGGCGTCGGCTCATGCGATTCCTACTTCTAAGGTGCCTCCAGCCGAAGTAAGGCAGCGGGTAATGATAGTGTTGCAGGCTGAGCTGGACATCAATACAGAGGTACAGAAGCGCGGGCGCATTAACCGTACGGGTCAAATCCTGAAGCCCATATACGACTACCTGACTTCTGCCATTCCTGCCGAGCAACGGCTGATGATGATGCTTCAAAAGAAGCTGAAATCACTAGACGCAAATACCTCATCCAACCAGAAGCAATCTTCTTCAATTCTCGATGTGCCGGACTTCCTGAATAAGTACGGCGATAAGGTAGTAAAGGAATACCTGCTGGATAATCCCGAGCTAAATGAGCTATTGGACGATCCATTAAATATTAAGGATTCTGGTGACAGCAGCGAGCGAAAGGACGTAACAACGACAGAGAATGCAGCGCAAAAGGTATCAGGCCGCGTGGCAGTGCTTTCTACTGACATGCAGAAGGCATTCTATGATGAAATCAGCCAACGATATAACGACCTTGTCAGCTACCTAAAGCAGGCAGGAGAATACGACTTGGAACTGGAGGCGATGAACCTGCAGGCTGAAACGGTTCGCAGCTCCATTATCAGTGTGGGCTCAGGCGGTGGATCTCCATTTGGAGAAAATGTCAATCTTGAACTGGCCGAAGTTAATGTGCTGCGCAAGCCCTATTCAGCAACTGAGCTTTCCAATATCCTGAAAGAATCACTCGCTGGGCGGGATGCCAAAGAGCAACAGAAGGCATTGCAGGATGAGTTCAAGGCGTGGCATGATGCAAAGCTGCAAGCTGAACTGACCGTCCTGAATGCAAAGTATGAGCGCTTACAGGAAGAAGTACCGCTGCTTAAGTCTATTCAGCGAATAGAAGACGATCACGAAAGAGCGGGTGCAATCAAAGAGCAGGAAGTGAAAGTGAGGGAAGCGAAGGAACTGGCCGTAAGGAAGGCGGTGCAGAAAAGCCGCAATATTGAGCAGTCCCTTTCGAGCTACTTCCGGTTCTTTCATGCGGGCAGAATGTGCGCTTATCCTGTTGCAGTAATGGGAATGGGTGTTGAGAACATCCCGACTGTCTTCTTGGGATTCCAGATAGACCGCAGAAAAGCCAATCCTTTTGCTCCGAGTGCCGTTAAGCTTCGTTTTGCCATTGCAAATGGAATGAAATACCTGGAGCTGCCCGCTTCCATGCATGAGCAGATTAATCCGATAGTCGCCGCTAGTGTTCATAAGCGCCAGCCTGGGTCAGAGGAGGAATTGCAGCAGACCTGGGTAGATGCAATAGCCGGGAGCCAGGCTGCAAGGAAGAGGCGATATATCATTACGGGTAACCTTTTGCAGGCCCTTGGTTCATTTAAGGGAAGGTTGATTGACTATACCACCCTTAATGGCAGCAACGAAAAGGGGCTATTGATGCCTGAAAGCTGGAACCCGGATGAGCGTGGCAGTGGTGGCGATAAGGTTATTGTTCCTCTTCTCAAAGCAGCAGATGCCATTAGGTCTATGCCTGCCGGAACAAACTATAAATGCAGTAACGGACTTATCATAGCCAAAGAATATAGCGGGCGCTTTAAGCTCTACGTGCCTGCCTCCAAACAGGGCGGAGGTGGAATCTACCTGGACAAGGAACTGCATACGCTTATTGAAGCTGGCATTTGGGAAAAGCAATCCGATAAGATGGTGGCTTTCTTAAGAGCTGAGCACATAGATGCCTTTCTATCGCTTACAGGCGAGCGCCATCCTGGAACTGTCCAGCTGGCAAAGTACCTGATGAGCAGCCTTTCTATTGATACTACCGCTGCCAGTAAGAAAAGGCATTATGCGGTTCGGCTGCCTTTGGAAGCACCACCGGAGCCTACGGAAAGCGAGGCGGCAAAGGCAACGGAAGCAGCAGAAGTAAAGGTTCGAGCACTTGCTCTGGAGCTTGAAATGGAGATGGAGCTGGAATTAGCTGCCTGATAGAATACAAACCTTATAAACCCTAAACCCTAATGACTGTAACCACCAATAACTACTTTGACGCCATTCTAAAAATCAATTGGGCCAGTGTCCCTGATTCGCTCAAGAAAACCCGCGATACGCTTGTCCCGGACGCCTCCCGAAACGACTGGAAAATATACCAGAGCGACGAAGACGTGCGCCGCGTAGTAGACAAATACTTCGGCTATATCGGGAAGTATGCCACAAGCAGTGCTTCTAAGAAAAAGGCAGCGTCGCCCAAAGCAGCGTCAACGGAAACCAGCGTTTCAGAAAGCACTAAACAGGAAGCCCGTGCGGTTGCGGTAGCCCTCGTTCGCCCCTATGTTGAGCGTGGCGAGACGGTTGAACAACTCAGGAAATCTCATCTCGGAACAAGCAACGGTTCAGGTAGTGCTCAGATAAAGGGCAACAAGATTATTGTTGATAGGGTTGCCGAAAAGAAAGTCAATATCTCATTTTCGCTTAGTAGCATCTTTAGTGAAATAAAAGGTGGGGCAAATGCCGGGGCAAAGCAGGGCAAGGCTAAGAAAGCTCCTAAAGCGAAGAATATTTCTGACTTACCAGAGCCTAAGCAGGTCGTAACTATTCCGACTTCTACAGCGTTCATTAAACGCTATGTCGCCTTACATGGTAAAGTCAAAACGCGTGACCAAATTGTGTCTCTTATTCATGGACTGCAAAAGGCCATTACTGAGCAGCGTATAAAAACCGGCAACCCGGCCTTGCAAGAGATAGAAAAGATGCAGTCACAGCTACTCTCTTTAGCTACCAATATGGGCGAGAGTGCGAAGGTTGAGATTGATGCGGTATCCCTTGCTCACTACAAGCAGATTGCACAAGGCGAGGAAGTGCGTACGAGTGTAAAGCTGCTGAAGTCTTTTATCTCAATGAGTGGAAAAGCGTATGACAAGACGAAGGCAAAAGCACTGCTTGGAAGGATGGGAAAAGCAATAGATGCTATTCCGAAAGAAGACCCTTACCTCAATCAGCTCCGCCATGCTATGAAGTCACTTGCAGAATATGATAGTGGCAAGGATGGGGCTATTAGCATTCCGGCAGCTACGCTGCATGGGCTGGGTGGTATTGCTACAGGACATGGAGCAGACGGTTTGGGAATCGTTGGAGGAAGTGGGGAGGGTGCAGTTATTCGTTTACTGCGTGATGAAAGTGTCAAGAACCTGTCTGATGCTACGCTAAGAAAGGCATTTCGGAAGACCGCTGTACCGGGTCTTTGCTTTGAAATTGCTAAAAGCCTGATTCGCCGAAAGGAGCTGACGATGGAGGTATTGAATAGTCCGTCTTCAAAAAAAAAGTTCATGGGCATAGCGGGAATAGACGGTAATGAAACATCAGCTACGGAAAGGCTAATAGACCTGGATATTTTGGAAATGCGGCTTTCACGTAGCAGAAATAATTCAGGAGGCTTTAGCGGGCTAGGAAGCATCGCACAAATCCCTGTCATTCCGCCTACCGTTCCAGTAATTCAAACGGCTCCCGAGATACCAACACAATCAGCGGTGCCGGTTAGCGCCAGAGAGCTGGCTAAGATGCGCTTTGAGACGATTGGCTATAAGGGTCGGTTCAAGGACGTAGTTGGCGACCCTGCAATAGGTTTTCACATGATGGTGTATGGCAAGCCCTTTCAGGGTAAGAGCTCTTTCGTAATTGAACTTTGCAAAGACCTGATTCAACTAAAGAAGGGTCGAGTTGCCTACCTCGCCTTGGAGGAGGGGATTTCGGCGTCGATGCAGAAGAAGATTATTGACCGGCAGGCGGGCAATATTGATGGGTTGGATTTCATGGGAGCAATGCCAGGCTCTTTTGAGGGGTACACTTTCGTGGTAATTGATAGCGTAAGTGATCGTGCTATCAAACGTGATAAACTCCGAGAGCTTTTCCTACACAATCCTAAAATCTGCTTCATCTGCATTTTTCATGCAACAAAAGAAGGGAGTGCGAGAGGCGGCTTGGATTACTCTCACGACATGGACATTATCATAAAGATTGAGGGGCATCAACCTTTTGTTGAAAAGAATCGCTACTTGTAATTGTAAGTCACGCTGAAGTTTTGTTTTCAGATTCCGACCGCCTATAATTGCGATAGGGTTTATAGGGGCTGGCCTGTTTTTCAGGCTGGTTTTTTTATTTCCCTTTTTAGAAGCCGATATGGGTATCGTTGTTACTGTTCAAGACTATCCGCCAAATATTGAAGAAAGATCTTTTTCTGTACCAGAAGATAATTGCCGCGAAGCAATTGCCTGTGCGGCTTGTTGCTGGTCGCTGAAAAGCGGCGGTCCGCACGGTGGGCTTGTACGGTTGGTGTGCGGAGAGGAGACTGACTGACACAGGAACGAGCGAATGAAGTAGGAACCGAGCCGGAGGTGGGGCTTTCTTTTTTGGCCTATTCTTGAGAACTTTACGAGATATATGAAGGATAAGAATACAGGTAGCCGGGGCTGGATAGCTGGTGTGGTCACTGCTGCTGCTGCTTCACTGTGTTGCGTTGCACCTGTCCTAGCATTGATTGGTGGGGTAAGCGGTGCTGCTTCCTCCTTCTCATGGATTGAGCCATTCCGACCTTACCTCATCGGATTTACTGTTCTCGTGTTTGGCTTTGCCTGGTATCAGAAGCTCAAGCCCCAAAAACCTGCGGACTGCTGCTCACCAACTCAACGTAAGGCTTCATTTGTTCAGGGAAAGACATTTCTGAGCATCGTGACTGTTATAGCAGGTTTGCTTGTTGCGTTCCCTTACTATGCCTCGGTTTTCTACCCTCGTGCGATCGCAAAGCCGCTGGTAATGGTTCAGGATAACACTGCAGTAAGACAAGCAGTGTTTCGAATAGAAGGTATGACCTGTGAAAGCTGTACTGAGCATGTAAATGGAGAACTGGCCAAAGTAAAAGGCGTACTGGATTTTCAGACTTCTTATGATTCTGCCCGGAGCATTGTGCGCTACGATGGCAGCAGCGTTGACACGGGAAGGATAGCTTCGGCTATTAATGAAACCGGCTATATTGTTACCAGTATTGAAGCCAAATAATACCCAATGAGAAGCCTGTTCTCTCTACTTGTTCCCGCCTTACTTCTTCTAAACATATATGGCTGCGCTAGTGACCACGAGACTGCAGCAGAGGCGGAAGTAGTTACTTTCTATGATGTACCACTTATATGCGGTGCAGATTCAACTATTGGTTGCGGTAGCAGGGCGAAGCCTGCGCTTTTGGAGATGGAGAAGAACCCAGCCATTAAGGAAGCATGGCTAAATCATAAAGGAACAGTCTATGCTATTGTCTGGAAAGACAAGGAGCAAACCGAACAGGTAGCGAAGCCCATATTTGACAACTACGGTATTGAGTTCTCAAAAGAAGACAAGACTGTAGCTGCCGGTCAACTGAAGGATTTCCGGGCAGATGGCAAATGGCATAAGGGAGCAGACGTAGATAAGCTGAGCATTATTGAAGCCTCTACCATTGCAAATACCTACACAGGATTTGCGCAGGAACGGAAGCTGATCAGCCAGGAAGAAGCAAATAGAATAAGACCAGCCCTGGAAGGCTATTTTAAGACGGAACTTGTAAAGTACAGAACACCCGAGCAGCTATTTGAGGATAGCGACAACAAGTTTAAGAATGATGCGGTCAGTATTTTCAGCAGCGTAGTAGGTAAGGAACGGGCCGATGACATGCTGGCTAAGTACCTTGCATATAAGGAGACACAATGCGAAAAGCATGATAGCTGCTGCACAAAAGACTCAACGAATGCAGCAAGTGCATGTTGCGATAAGAAATAGACAAGATGAACGATACGATAATATTACAGTCTGTTATTACCTGCCCCAGCTGCGGGCACAAGAAGGAGGAAACAATGCCTACGGACGCCTGCCAGTATTTTTATGTTTGTGAGGGCTGCGGTACCAGACTAAAACCCAAGGCCGGTGATTGCTGTGTGTATTGCAGCTATGGGACGGTAAAGTGCCCACCTATACAAATGAATAAATCCTGCTGTGGATAGGCTGATTAAGATACTGTCCTGGTTGATCATACTTCTTGGCTTAGTACATACTGGCTTTGCATTCCCTATCCGGATGGATACCAGGACGCTTTGGTTTACCGGCGCAGGAATGGCTATCATATTTGCCGGGCTACTGAATTTCGTGGCTATTGACAGAGGCGGCTCTAGGTTTACTTTACTGGTAGGTATGCTCGTGAATGGGCTGGTCTGTACTCTATTCTGCTGGGCACTATTCATACTTAATGAACCGCAGGTCTATGTAGGTATTGCCATCACGCTGGCGGCTACATTGGCCTTCTTCGTGAAATATAGCACGAAGGTGGATGTTGGGAACCCTGTGGCTGGCCGCTAATAAGCGGTGAGCCACAGGGTGTGGCCTTTGTGTGTAAGGCGTGCGGAACCGGAGGCTGGCTGACGGATGAGTGACAGGAGCGAGGCACGAGCGCATGGAGTAAAGTAGGAAGCGAGCCGGAGATAAGGCTTTCGCTGTTAGAATTTCATTCGTTGTATTCTAACCGCATTGAAAATAGCCAGCATTGCGACTCCAACATCTGCAAACACCGCCTCCCACATTGTAGCTAATCCGCCAGCTCCAAGCGCCATCACGATTAGCTTTACACCAAAGGCGAAGCCAATGTTCTGCCACACAATACGCCGTGTGGCTTTGCCAATACGAATGGCGGTAACGATGCGCGATGGCTGGTCTGTCTGAATAACGACGTCGGCGGTCTCAATGGCAGCGTCAGAGCCAAGGCCGCCCATTGCCATCCCAACATCGCTTAACGCAAGTACGGGGGCGTCATTGATACCATCCCCTACAAAAGCAACAGCCAGGCTTTTGTCTGCCTTAAGTGCTTCTACCTTTTCAACCTTTTGCTCGGGCAGCAAGTCTCCAAATGCCTCGTTCACGCCGACCTCATTTCCGACCTTCTTAGTAATTGATGATTTATCTCCGCTCAGCATCACCGTCCGTGTGATACCAGCAGCCTTCATACCATCCACTGCCTCTTTAGCATCAGATTTCAGCGTGTCTGCAATCGTAATGTAGCCTGCATACTTTCCGTCAATAGCTGCTACTACTAGCGTCTCAACAATGTCTTTTACGGCTGCATCGTAAGTGATGCCGAACTTGTCCAAAAGCTTCGTGTTTCCAGCAAGCACGTCTTTGCCTTCTATTTTTCCTTTCAATCCGTGTCCTGAGATTTCTTCTACATCATTTGCTTTTGGCAAATTGCTGCTATCCCCGGCATGGGCTACAACGGCTTTAGCTATCGGGTGAGTGCTCTGAGTTTCAAGGGCTGCAACCAAACTTAGCAATTCATCTTCACTGCTTCCGACCGCCACTATTTGTTGTACTTTAAAAGTGCCTTCTGTAAGCGTGCCGGTCTTATCCATCACAACTGTGTTGACTTTTGTCATGAGGTCAAGGAAATTGGAACCTTTGAACAGGATGCCATGCCGAGATGCAGCACCAATACCGCCAAAATATCCTAATGGAATAGCTACCGTAAGCGCGCACGGGCAGGAAATCACCAAGAAAATTAGCGCCCGGTACAGCCAGTCGCGGAATACATAATCATCGACAAAGAAGTAAGGCAAAAAGGTCAGGGCTAACGCCAAGCCAACAACAATGGGCGTATATACACGGGCAAACTTCCTGATGAACAGTTCGGTCTGCGCCTTTCTGGTTGTAGCATTTTGCACCATATCCAGAATGCGGGAGATGGAGCTGTCTGCAAACTTCTTAGTCACCTTCAGCTCCACTACCTTGTCCAGATTGAGCATTCCGGCCAGCACCGTTTCGCCTTTGCCAAACGTATTGGGTTTACTTTCTCCAGTGAGCGCAGCAGTGTTAAACGAGCTGCCATCTGAAAGCATTTCACCATCTAACGGGACTTTCTCTCCGGCTTTTACCTGGATAGTTTCGCCAATGGCAACCTCCTGCGGCTTTACCGCCTGCCAAGAGCCATTACGATTTACAGTAGCAGCATCCGGTCTAATATCCAACAGAGCTTTGATGTTGCGCCGGGCACGGTTAACGGCAGCATCCTGGAACAGTTCCCCGATTGCATAAAACAGCATCACAGCTACGCCTTCAGGATACTCACCAATGGCAAATGCACCAACGGTTGCAAGCGACATTAGCAAGAACTCGGTAAAGAAATCAGCGCGGCGAATAGCCCTGAATGCTCTAAGAGCCACTGGCCAGCCTACCGGCAAGTAGGCTGCCACATACCACCCGAGCCGCACATAGCCGGTGAAGAACGCAGACTTTAGCCACTGGTCAAAGGCAATACCTGTCATGAGCAAAATGAAACTGGCGATGGCAGGCGCATACTCCGTCCACTTGCTTTCTTCCTTTGCCCCGGCACTTGGCAAAGATGGCTTGGCAGCGGTTGGCGTGCTGCTGCGCTCGTTACTTCCTGCGGCGGTGCTTTTTATTTTGAGCCGATGCGCTTCCAACACGCGCAAAATCTTTTCCCGGCTCGTTTCCCGCTCGTCCCATTCCGCGCGCATGAAGCCGGCATCCGTTACCGATACGCCGAGCACGCCTTTGGTATCGCGCAACGCTTTCTCCAGCGTTGCTGCCTGGCTCATTTCATGTATGCCGTCTACTTCCGTCAGCAAATGCCCGTAGTGTGCGGTGATGTCCGCGCCCGCATCTCTCGCCATGCGTTCTACGTCGGAGAGACTGATGTCATTGTCGTTATAATGAAAGCATAGCGCAGGCTCACCACTTCCATTGTTTTCCACGTGGGCTTGTTCAATACCCTTGTGCCGTTTCATTACGGAAATGAGCCGCTCCACGCATGCGTCGCGCTCATCAGGCGCTTGGGGGAGCAGGATGTTTAAAGCTATCTTGGTCTTTGCCATAGCTGTTTCTTTTTATTGTTTCTTAATGTTGATCAAGGTAGCTACAACCTGCTCCAGCAGCTCGTCCAAGCATGATGTTCGGCATTGTATGCGCAGCATGCCGTCGCTGTTTACGCTTGCGTCTGCCACGCCTTTCACATACTTCACCGCGTTGGTTACAACGTCTCCGAAATCGCGTGCATCATAGGCGCTGGCAATGCCGCTCATGGACGACGGCAGCATGAGGTATTGTTCTACTATCTGCGCGCCCGTTTGCACTATCGCTACAAGTACGCAGTCAAGGCTAATCGGGCATTCAAAGCAAAATGTTAGCTCTGCCACGGCTTCTTCGGGCAAACCGTTCGGAAGCAGAGCGATGTTCTCAGCGCCAGCGCCTTCCAAATACGGGATGATGGAAGCCCTGCACGTCTCAATTTGCTGCGCCGGCTCCGGCAATCGCAGCAACAACGCTACTTCTATCCGGTGGTGCATAGCCTATTTTTTGAACCAGGCATAATAAATAAGCACGGCGGCTACAAGCGGCCAGAATATCATGCTAAAGGTGTTGAGGTCTTTCGTAATGGTGATGAGCGGGCTTAGCTCTATCGGAAATTTACCGCTAATGCCAAATGCCCAATGCACGAGCGTATCATGCACGGCCATACCTGCGAATAGCTTGGCAACTTCTTTGACTTTGCTTGTTTTGTTGTTCATGAGTGGCTTTTTTGGTGACTAACTAATCCGGTTTTTTAAATGTGGACGGCCCGTCCCTTGGTAGCAAGGCAGGCTTCCTTGAAGTTTTCGTAGAACGTCGGGTGACCGTGTATAACCCGGATGATGTCATCGGTGGTTGCTTTTTTCTCCATTGCAATAGCCGCCTCGCCGATCAGGTCGGAAGCGCGGGCGCACACCATGTGCACGCCAAGGATGTGCTTCGTTTCTTTCTGCGCAATAACCTTTATCATTCCGTCCGTATCGCCACTGGCGACAGCACGCCCCGCCGCCGACATGGGGAAGATGCCCACCGAATAGGCGATGTCTCTTCCGACAAGCTCTTCTTCTGTAAAGCCTACCGTTGCTGCTTCGGGCCATGTGTACACGATGCCGGGCAGGGTGATGTAATTGATGTAGGGGTTGTGGCCGGCTATGTGTTCGGCTACATACACGCCCTCTTCGGAAGCTTTGTGGGCCAGCATCGGGCCCTCAATCACATCGCCGATAGCGTACACGCCCGGTGCGGTGGTTTGGAAATGGCCTGTAACCGGAATGCAACCCTTCGCGTCGGGCGTGATGCCCGCCGCCGCGAGGTTCAGCCCTTCGGTATAGGGTCTGCGGCCCACCGCCATCATGCAGTAATCGCCCTCAAACGCCACTTCCTTACCGTCCTTGTCCGTAGCCGCTACACGCACGCCTGCGCCTGTGTTTTGGGCGGCGCTAACCTTATGGCCCGTATGAAATTCCAGCCCCTGTTTTGCGAGTGATTTGCGCAGCTCTGTTGCAAGCGTGCCGTCCATGCCGGCCAGTATCTGCGGCATGTACTCAACGACCGATACTTTGGAGCCCAGCCGCGCATACACCGAGCCAAGCTCCACGCCTATCACGCCGCCGCCAATAATCACCAGATGCTTGGGAATCTCCTTCAAGACGAGGGCTTCGGTGGACGAGATGATGCGCTGCTTATCTATGGCGATGCCGGGCAGGGTAGATGGCTTAGAGCCGGTGGCAATGATGATGCTTGCGCCGGTAAGCTGCTGCGTTCCCCTGGCTGTTGCTACGTTCACCGTATGCGCATCCACGAAGGAAGCGAAGCCGTTCAGCACGTCCACCTTGTTCTTTTTCATCAGGTAGGCAACGCCGCCGTTAATCTTTTTTACCACGCCAGCTTTGCGCGCTACCATAGCTGCGAGGTCAACCGACAAGCTCTGTGTGTTGATGCCGTGCGCGGCAAAGTTTTTCGCGGCGTTGTGGTAGTGCTCCGAGCTATCCAGCATGGCTTTGGACGGGATGCAGCCTACGTTGAGGCACGTGCCGCCGAGCACAGGATATTTTTCAATAAGGGCTGTTTTCAGGCCAAGCTGTCCGCAACGGATGGCGGCAACATAGCCGCCGGGGCCTGAGCCGATTATGATTACGTGGTACTGCATGTAACTTTAGGTGTGGTTTGAAAGCGAGCATGATCGTGTTTGATGCTGCCCGTTAAGATGATCTCGTCCCGCATGGCGGGTGCAAGTGCAAAAAAGAATAACCGCTTAAAACACATTGTCCTTGATTTATCGCTGCCATGAAGCCCTTCTAAACATCCTTTGCACTCTTACGCTCCAACAGCATTGCTATTGCTTGTTTTAAAACCATGTCCGGGTCTTTCGGTCTGCATAACACGCGCACTGCACCATTGTTGCCAACTGCCGCATGCATCACCCCTTCAATACTTTGAATGATGTTCCTGGTTTCTTCGCCCAAATCCCTAGCATCATACACATCTGCTACGCCACTCAGCGAGGATGGCAGTTGTAGCGATAATTCCTCTGTCGTTGCTCCGGTAAGTTGTATCATAGTCACTACCTCATTCAGGCTTACAGGCTCTTCAAAGCAAAAGCTTAGCTCCGCTTCGGTCTTGCCCTCGGCGTGAATAAGCATGATATTGTTGAAGGCGCTGTTACCTTCCAGATACGCGAGAATGATGGCTTTGCTATTCTCTATTTCTTTTTCAGCCGCTGGCAAGCCTAGCTGTATGAATACTTCAATCCGGTGCATACAATGACGTTTTGTTATTTTTCTTCTTCCTCGCTTCCTTGTGATTTGGCGAGTACATAAAATGCGCCTTTGGTGATAATCTTCGCACCCGAAGGCAACTCTTCCAACGGCGTTATTTGCGTAAAGCCCAGCTCGCTGACGCCTGTGGCTACTTCTTCTTTCCGAAAAGAAACAGTTTCCGCTTCTTCACTGCTCGCTACGAAAATGTAGTCCTTCCCTTCGGCACGCACAATCGCGTCAACGGGCACAGCGGGCGTTTCCTGCTGCCCTATATCAATGAGTGCAGTAACGTACATGCCAGGTATGAGGTGATATTTATTGGCTTTGATGGCGGCGTGAACGATAATGCCTTTTGTCTCGCCTTCAAAAGATTTATTCACGCCATAGATTTCGCCGTAGATTTCCTGATTGCCCAGATTGGTCAGGATGAAGCGCACCGACTGCCCGTTGCGGACTTTGAATA
The DNA here is from genome assembly GCA_018267625.1 of Bacteroidota bacterium. GTDB lineage: Bacteria > Bacteroidota > Bacteroidia > Chitinophagales > Chitinophagaceae > UBA1952. The sequence goes on along the minus strand of JAFDYC010000052.1, from coordinate 14,655 downwards.
AGTCCTTTTCATACACGGTTAGGTCTGCGTGGATTTTTGAATTGTCCACGATGTCCATTAGTGGCTTGGCAGGCTCGGCATAAGAGCCGGTGTTGATGTGGATGCTGCCTACTGTGCCGCTAATCGGCGCTACAACTGGTATCAGTCGCGTAATGTTTCCCCTTGCCACAGATGCAGGACTGATACCTACCTGCTGCAATTGTTTTTCCATGCCTGCCAGCCTAGCGCGTTCGGCATTGAAGTTGGCAGCCGCCTGCTGATACATCTTGCCTGTGCCTGCATCAGCGGCTTTCAGCGCTTGCTGCCGCTGGTACTCTTGCTGCACATAGCTAAAGCCGCCCTTCGCAGCGAGGTAGTCTTGTTGCAGCTTAATAAAGTCCGCATTCTCCAGCAGCGCAAGGGTTTGGCCTTTGCGCACATTCTGTCCTTCCATAACGTAGATGTGCTGTACAATGCCGCCAAAAAGCACGTTCACGTCCGCGCGGTTTTGAGGCGGCACAGCAAGCTGCCCGCTGGCTCTGATGACCGCAGTGAGATTTTTCCGCTCAATGCCGCCCAGCTCAATGCCTACTGCTTCCATTTGCTCTTTCGTGAGCGTGATGAGGCCGCCCTCTTCTGCCTTTTCTTCTTTATTCACGCTCGTCTTTTCTGTTGTGGTTGTCTCCTTCTTGCCGCCGCAGGATGCAAAAGCAAGTACAGAAATAATAATGAGCGCCAATCCGCCGATGCTTATCCGTTTCATGGTGAATTATTGAGTGCCTTTGTAAAAGTTGAGGTTAATGATGGCCGCGTTGTATTGGCTCAGCGCGGTGAGGTATTGCAGCCGGCCTTGTACTGCCAGCGATACATTTTGCACGAACTCCATGTAGCCAATCTCACCGTACTGAAACGCCACTTGCGCTATCCTGATTTGCTCGTCTGTTTGTTGCAGCCCGGTGCTTTGGTAATAGCTTACCGTCTGCCTGAACTTTAGCAATTGCTGGTAGGCTTCGGTATATTGGGTCCGTAGTGTCAGCTCAGCAAGCTTGGCACGCCGCCCGGCAATGCTTACACCAATCTGTTCTGCCTTGATGCGGGCAGTTGCCGCGCCGAAAAAGAGCGGAATGCCTATGCCCGCCTGAATACCCGCTATCCGCGTACCGGGAAAATATCGCCGCTCAATGCCTGCGGGGTTGAAACCCTGAATAATTAGCTGATGCGAATAGCCCAGCGTAAATTCAGGCAGCAATCTTGCCCGTTCCAGCTTCACTCGCGCATTGGCAAGCGATAGGTTTTGTGACCAGTAAGCAATGGCGGGATTGTCGTTGAAAGTCGGCTCCGCTGCTCCATCGAACCGAAGCGCGGCAAGACTGTCTGCTGGCTCTACTGCCGGGTTGATGCCGGTAAGCTGTCGCAGCTTTAGCACCGCAATCTGCGCATCAGCTTCCGCTTCGCGCAAGGCAAGCTGCACTTCCTGATACTTGTTCAGCGCTGTAAGCTGCTCCAGCTTATTCGTCTCGCCGGTGCGGTAACGGACAGTGGCTTTTTCGGTGAATGCTTTATAGATGCTATCCTGATACACCAGCAGCCGAGTTTTAGCCTTTGCAAAGAGCAAGTCGTTGTACGCCATCTTCACGTTGCGCACAATCTCTGCGTCTGTAAGGGCCTGCGACCGCTTTGCTAAATCCGTCTGCCGGTTGAGCACGGTTCGCTGCCTACCATAGAATGTAGGAAAGGCGAAGCTCTGCGAGACAGACAGCGCATTATCAATGTTGCCACCGCTGGTAGGGTCTTGCGTGATGCCGACATTGGTCTTGCCCAAGTCATAAACAGCGCCCTGCAAGGCCTGCGACTGTTGTACTTCCAGCACAGCGCTTTGCGCTTCCAGATTGTTTTGCCGCGCGGCCTGAATAAGATTGTCCACGGAGACGCTTTGCGCCTTGGCGCTGCTTCCCGCAACCAGTATAAGCAATGTCAGGACTGAAGCAACAATGGGTGTAGCGCGCGATGAACTAGCGTCGTCTTGCTTCTTTCGTTCTGAAAACAAGAGGTAAAGACACGGCAGCACAAACAGCGTGAGAAAGGTGGCAGAAATCAATCCACCAATCACCACAGTTGCCAGCGGCTTTTGCACTTCGGCGCCCGCGCTGGTAGATAAAGCCATCGGCAGGAAACCGAGCGAGGCGACTGCGGCAGTCATTACGACCGGGCGCAGCCGGACTTTCGTGCCTTCCATTACCCGCGTCAATGGGTCTGTTATGCCCTCGCTTTTAAGCTGATTGAAGTAGCCGATAAGTACAATGCCATTGAGCACCGCCACTCCAAACAACGCAATAAAGCCAACGCCCGCAGAAATGCTAAACGGCATCCCGCGCAGCATGAGCGCAGCCACGCCACCGATTGCAGAAAGCGGGACGGCCGTGAAGATGAGCATCATCTGCCGCAGCGAGCCGAAGGTGATGTACAGCAGCAACAGGATAAGCACTAATGCGCCTGGCACTGCGATACTGAGTCGCGCCTTTGCTTCCTTGAGGTTTTGAAACTGTCCACCATAGGTGATATAGTAGCCCGCTGGCAGCTTCGCCTTGCTGTCTATTATTTGCTGGATTTCTTTTACTGTGCTTTCCACATCCCGCCCACGCACGTTGAAGCCTACATAAATTCTTCGCTTGCCGTCCTCCCGGCTTACCTGCGCAGGAGCATCCTGAAAGGATATATCTGCGAGCTGGTTGAGCGGCACCTTGTTGCCGTTAGGTAGCGGCACAAACAGATTTTCCACGTTGGCGATTTGCTCGCGCAGGTCGCGCTGCAAGCGTATCACGAGGTCAAAGCGCTTCTCGCCTTCAAATACAACGCCCGCGACATTGCCTGCGAAGGCTGTTTTGAGCACCATGTTTACATCCGAGATACTAAGCCCGTACTGCGCAATTTTATCGCGGTTGTAAGCAACTATTACCTGTGGTAGCCCGCTTACCTTTTCCACATAAGGTTCGGTTACGCCGTCCACCCTGTCAATCAACTTCGCGATGCGGGCAGCCTGTTGCGTAAGAATGCTTAAATCATCGCCGTAAAGCTTTACCGCTACATCCTGCCTGATGCCCGTCATAAGCTCATTGAAGCGCATTTGCATAGGCTGCGTGATTTCCACGTGCGCGCCGGGCAATACCGACAAGGCTTCTTCCATTTCGTGCATCATATCCTCGCGGCTGTGGGCGGTCTTCCATTCCTCTTTAGGCTTCATGGCTACCATGATGTCTCCCCGCTCAAAAGGCATAGGGTCGGTTGGGATTTCCGCGCTGCCGATGCGCGAAACAGCCTGCTTTATCTCTGGAAACTTTTGCCTGAGAATGCGCTCTGCCTTAGTAAACGTTTCTACCGATTGCGTCAGCGACGTGCCTTGCATCATGGATAGCTCCACTGTCAGGTCGCCTTCCTCCAGTGTCGGGATAAACTCCCCGCCCATCCTTGAAAAGGCGAATACAGCCAGCAGAAAAAGGGTAAATGCGGCAGCAACGGTAACAACGCGGACCCGAAGCACCGCGCGTAATGCAGGCTCATACACGCGATGCAAAGCGTCCATTATCCGGTCGGAAAGATTGCGCCGGTGCGCCGTTTTTTTGCTGAGAAACAGCGCACTGGCTGCCGGTACATACGTCAGTGACAGGATGAATGCGCCAAGAATGGCAAAGGCTACCGTTTCTGCCATTGGCCGGAACATCTTGCCTTCAATGCCTACCAGTGTAAGCAAGGGCAGATAAACGATGAGAATAATGATTTCTCCGAAGGCTGCGCTCTGTCTGATTTTTGATGCTGCCTCAAATACCTGTGCATCCATTTCCGATTGGTTGAGCACGGGCTTAGGCGGATGCAGCTTGGCTTCCGTGAGGCGGTGAATGATGGCTTCCACGATAATTACGGCCCCGTCCACGATAAGACCGAAGTCTATAGCACCGAGGCTCATCAGGTTGCCTGACACGCCAAAGAGTTGCATCATCCCAATTGCGAATAATAGTGCTAGCGGGATAACAGATGCTACAACCAGGCCGGCGCGCCAGTTGCCCAGCAGCAGCACCAGCACGAAAATGACAATTAGCGCGCCCTCAATCAGGTTTTTCTTTACTGTGCTTACTGCGCGATTGACCAGCTCTGTGCGATCAATGTAAGGTTCTATCACAACGCCTTCGGGCAGCGACTTCTGGATTTGTACCATGCGCTCCTTTACCCGCGTGATGACCTCGCTGAAGTTTTCGCCTTTCAGCATCAGCACCACGCCGCCAACCACTTCCCCTTCGCCATTGCGCGTTACCGCTCCGTAGCGGGTGGCATTGCCATATTGTACGGTGGCTACATCACGCACAAGTATGGGTATGCCGCCGGTGTTCTTAACTACGATGCGCTCTATATCGCCAAGCGTCCTTACCAGTCCCAGCCCCCGGATGAAGTAGGCATTGTTGCGCTGCTCTATATATGAGCCGCCGGTATTCTCATTGTTCTTTTCCAATGCCGTAAAAATCTCCGGCACCGTGATGTTGAATGAGTTGAGCTTGTCGTTGTCAATGGCTACCTCGTACTGCTTTACAAAGCCGCCCCAGCCGCTGATTTCTGCTACTCCAGGCGTGCCTGCAAGCTGCGTTTTTACCGTCCAGTCCTGCAAAGTGCGCAGGTCGGATGCTGAGTACTTGCCCTCGTAGCCCTGCTTTGTATGTAGTACATACTGGTAGATTTCTCCAAGGCCAGTAGTGATGGGCGATAAGATTGGCTCGCCAACCTGCTGCGGAATGTTGCGACTTGCCTCTGCAAGGCGTTCACTTACCTGTGTCCGCGCCCAATAGATGTCCGCGTCGTCCTTAAAGACAAGCGTGATAACCGAGATGCCGCTGCGGGAAATAGAGCGGCGCTCAATAAGTTCAGGAATGTTCGCCACCTCCAGTTCAATGGGCATGGTGATGAACTGCTCTACTTCCTGCGCCCCCAGCGTGGGGGCTTGTGTAATGATTTGTACTTGATTGTTGGTAATGTCGGGGACGGCATCAATAGGCAGCTTCAATGCCGAATAGACGCCCCACACTATCAGGCCGAGGGTGAACGCCCCGACGATAAGCTTGTTCTTTATAGAAAACTGAACGATTCTCTGAAGCATTCCTAATGGTTGATGATACGAATGATGAAAGATCTGAATGTATCGGTTCACGCGAACGATGATTGCCGCGATAATACCTGCGCTAAGCAGAATGAAAAAAATTAAGCGCAATACCCGCCACCAACGCGGCTTGTGTAGGCGCATAGATGATGAAGGCCGGTCAGTGGGCTTGGGTAAAGTCTTAGGCTGATATGGCCTTCTTGGCTTTTTTGAGGTTGCCACCTAAGATTTTTTGGGAGATTACGAAAGCCCGGTAGCGACGAACGACACCGGAACGCACGTGATTGCCAAATACCATTGTCTACGCGGATTGCCGCGTAAAGTATTTGGGGAACAATTTAAATGGGATAATTATCCTAGCTGGGGTGGCTGCCAGATAGGAAGATGCACCTCAATCGGGTATTGAGGGCGATAAATACCCAGTGTCGGCTGGGTAAAAAGCGGCATTGAATGCAAGACAAGTAACTCGTATGCTGGCAACGCGAAACCCGCACAGCATGAGCAATTGAAAAAAGGCGAGCAGATGTCACCTAGGTCGTGACGGGATTGGCTATTTGGCGCAGCTTTCTGAATTATTGCCTCGGCTTTTCTCGTGACCGGGACCGCAATCACATCGCTGCACGGGATGCAACTTGAAACCATAATTATGGCAGCGAGTATAAAGGCAATGAGCTTACGCACAACAATGCAAAGATAAGGATTCAGCCTGTTGGCATTAAGAAAATCCTGCCAATAAGAGGCATTGAGCGATGGTCTTGTCATTGGCATTCATAGAACACAGTTTAAAAAGCAATATACCTTACTGTTGTTGGCCCACATTACAGTGGTGGAATGAGAAGGGTTGACAATTTGCCAACCCTTCTTTAATAATTTCATTTGTCTAGACTGAGGCCAACTTTGAATCTACTTCTTTGTCCACATCCGTATCAAGTAAATGAAAGTAGATACGGGTGCTCCGCTCATCCCTGTGCCCTAAAAGTTTCTGAGCTTTCTTAATGTCCACGCCGTTTTCTGCTAGCATACGGCCAAAGGAATGCCTACCTACGTGTGCGGTCAGCTTTTTCTCTATACCAGCCATAGATGCGGCCACCTTGAGCATTGCATTGAACTCCTGATTTGTGGTCGAGAGTGGGTGTTCCCGTACATATATTAGCACTTCGCGCAATTTTGGAAACAGCTTAATGTTGACAAGCTCTTTCGCTTTTTGCGTCTCCATGATTAGCCGTTCATCGTCTATAATGTGCTCATTGTAATCAAAAGCCATAGCGTCCTCAAAGCGAAGGCCGGCGTAGCACATAAATAGTTCATAAACCACCACCTTGTAGAGGTCAGCAGGGATATCCATCTGAAGCAATTCCTCCAGTTTTCCACGTTCGACTTTCGTGAGAAAGGTGCGCGTGGTTTGCTTGTATGAACCTCTGTCAAAGTTGTCGAAGGGATTCCTGTCAATAATGCCGCCCATCTTAATGGCATCACGCATCATCGTATTCATGAACTTGAATGACTTCCAGATGGTATTTGGCTCATTGTGCAAGGTATTACGCATATAAGCTCTATAAGCTTGGAGGAAGGCAAAGTCAATGTCCTTGAAGGCAATATCCTTTCTGAATAGTTCCAGCTTTGTCACCTCGCTGGTGTAGGTGCGCAGGGTTTCTTTATTGGTGTACTTCTCCTTAATCTGCTTGTTGCAGAAATCGGCAAAACTCTTACGAGAACCGTCCTTTAGCTGCGTTCGCACTTCCTTTTTGGAGATATGTACTTCCAATAATTCCTTCTTCAGAAATTCGGCTTCCAACTCGCCAATCTTTTTTTTAATGGCTGCATTGATAAGGATGGCGTTGGGGGTGCCGCTTTTGACGCACCTTTTTTGCTCATCCCAATCTTTAGGAGCAATCTTCTTCTTGGTAGAGAAGGCAGCTACTTGCTTATTGTCAATGTGGATGGTTATGTAAATCGGACAGGTTCCGTCCTTTTTGCTGGCTTTGCTCTTTACGATGTAGGGATAAATGTTGCGGTTCTGCATTGGATTTGGCCCAAAATGGGTTGAGTAACAGGTTGAGTAATGGGTTGAGTAAATGGGGCAGATTTTGCCATTTTTCAACGCATTTCGCCATTTCACGAAACCGAACCAAAATCCCTTAAATGCAGAACAGCCGCGGGTTGCGGCTGTTTTACTTGTTTTTCCGAAGAAATCCTTCGCGGACTGGACGGGACTCGAACCCGCGACCTCCGCCGTGACAGGGCGGCATTCTAACCAACTGAACTACCAATCCGGCTCCCGTTTTGGGTCGGCAAAGATAAAGGCACAATTTCCCTACAGACAAGTGCCTTATCGAATTTTTTTTGTGCTCCTGCGAATCTTGAAGGAGCCTCCTTTTGCACCCTGTGCATACACTACTGAATCCAGAGAAATTGTTCAGAATTAGGGTTCTTGTTTTTTGGGAATGCTCATCGCTGCCGGCCCTTTCTCTTGCTCCGTTCAATGAACCTTCCTTCCCTTCCATTTGTAACTACCCTTTAGCCCCAAAAGGCCGGCTACGATGATGTAAAGCACATGCAGGGGCTGCAACACAGGAAAAGCAAAAAGTGCTCTTTTTTTCCCGAAAAAATTTGCCACAGGCAGAAGCAACAACAATTCAGAAGCCATTTTCAACAACCAGCAGATGATTAAGTATCGCCACAACTCATGCTTCCAAAAGCAGAGGCCAGCCAATACGAGCAGGCTCAGATTGAAGAGATATACCCAAGCCAGAATAATGGTAAGTCGGTGGTCGGAATAACGCCCACTTTTGGACGCCCAGCGAATGCGTTGCCGCAAGAAGGATATCCAGTCTGGTTGTGCTGCCGTCTGTACAATGGCTGCCTTTGATTTGAGCATTTGAATCTGTTCCGGGAAGGCCTGTCGCATTTTGTGCAGCAATAAGTAATCATCACCTGATGCCAGATGCCGGGTGCCTTCGTAGCCATCCACTGCATTAAAAGCGCTGCGCGAAAAGGCCAGGTTTGCACCATTAGCCATGCCGCCCAGGTTCAAACGATGTGTCGCCACGGTAATGCCTTGCATCATCATAAAATCTAAGGACTGAAACAAGCCCAGTTCGCTTCCGGATGATTCTAAATTCACTGGCCCGATAATCATCGCTGCCCGTGTTTTTTCAAATAGGGCTGCAATAGACCTAAGCCAGCTAGTACCGGACACACAATCCGCATCAGTTGTGACAATCAGCTCGCCATTACTGTTTGCGATGCCTGCTGAGAGAGCTTCTTTCTTATAGGCATTGGCCTCCCTCCATCCCAGCCATTCTTTTAAGGAGACTACCTGAAGCTTATCCGGTGCTGCAGCTTGCGCCTGGCTTATCGTCTGATCTTCCGAATGGTCGTCAACCAGAATAATTTCCAACAGTTGAGAAGGATATTCCTGAGCGGTAATAGACCGTATGCATGCGGCTATATTCTGTGCTTCATTTCTGGCTGGAATAATGACGGTTATCCGGGTGGATGGTTCAAAATCTACTTGTATTTTAAAATCAGGCTGTAATCCCCAACCAATCCGGTAAAGTATCATCAGGCCGACATAACCTATGGTCAGTAAGAAACAGCATAGGGGTATCAGCAGGTTCATATACGAAGGTTCTTCGGGCGGGCAAAGATTGAAGGATTATCGCGAGTACTGTATCGGGACTGTGTAGAGATTCGGTTTCTGCTGGCAATTTTTATTTCCATTTGAAGAATTGGGCTACTGTTTGTGCATTTGACCAAGGTCATCCCAAGCCACAAAACCACATCCTGTATTTTCGCGGCCAAATTCCCCACAGAATGAATTTCCAACTCTCCGAAGAACAACTTGCCGTACAGCAGGCGGCCCGCGACTTTGCACAGAATGAACTGTTGCCCGGTGTCATCGAACGCGATGAAAAACAAAAAGTGCCCCTGGAGCAGCTCCGTAAGTTGGGTGAACTGGGTTTTATGAGCATGATGGTGGACCCTAAATGGGGAGGCTCTGGTATGGATGCTGTCAGCTATGTGCTGGCTATGGAGGAAATTTCTAAAGTGGATGCTTCGGCTTCGGTAGCCATGAGTGTGAATAATTCATTAGTCTGCTGGGGTCTCGAAACCTTTGCCAATGATGCCCAGCGAGAGCAATACCTCCGCCCGCTCACTACGGGCAACACTTTTGGTGCTTTCCTCCTCTCTGAACCTGAAGCCGGTTCGGATGCTACTTCGCAGCGCACTACTGCCGAAGACAAGGGCGACTATTACCTGCTGAATGGCACCAAAAACTGGATTACCAATGGCTCTACTGCGGATACTTATTTAGTCATTGCACAGACCTACCCTGAAAAAGGACATCACGGCATCAATGTGCTGATTGTTGAAAAAGGCTGGCCTGGCGTGACCGTAGGTGCTAAAGAAAATAAACTCGGTATCCGTGGTTCAGATACCCACAGCATCATGTTTCAGGATGTGAAAGTGCCCAAGGAAAACCGCATTGGCGAAGATGGTTTCGGTTTCAAGTTTGCCATGAAAACGCTTGCTGGTGGCCGCATTGGCATCGCATCGCAAGCGCTTGGCATTGCCAGCGGCGCCTACGAACTGGCCCTCAAATATTCGAAAGAGCGCAAAGCCTTCGGCACCGAAATCATGAACCACCAGGCAGTAGCTTTTAAACTGGCCGATATGGCTACCGCTATTGAAGGCGCCCGGCTCCTCTGCCTGAAAGCGGCCTGGCAGAAAGACCAGCATCAGAACTATGACCTCGCTGCTGCAATGGCTAAGCTGTATGCTTCAGAAATTGCTCAGTGGGTCACTAACGAAGCGGTGCAAATACACGGAGGCTACGGCTATGTGAAAGAGTTTCACGTCGAGCGTCTGTTGCGCGATGCCAAGATTACCCAGATCTACGAAGGCACCAGCGAAGTGCAAAAAATTGTCATTTCACGCACCGTGCTGAAAGGATAAGAAACGAATAAACTAAGAGCGGACGATACAGTCCGCTTTTTTTTTGCCTGATTCATAATTTCCTCGGAACCTGTCATACAAGAAATTCTTGATAGGGCATCCTCAACCTGCTCGTTCATACGCTGCATCCCTGAGATTCTATCTTTGACCCACTTACATGCTCGCCGCGATCTACAACCGAAGCTTTGAAGAGGCCAATGTGCCAACACTCCAACATGTCTTCCGCTTACTTGAACGCTACCGCATCGGCATCGTCATCTACAAAGATTTCTACGACCGGCTACTGCCCTGGGTGCAGTTTAAAACCCAGCCTCAGTTTTTTACCGGCAAGAACGACCTTCCGCAACACGCAGACGTGCTCATGTCCTTAGGTGGCGATGGCACCATGCTCGATGCCATCTCCTTCGTGGGCGCCTCCAACATCCCGCTCATCGGCGTTAACATGGGCCGCCTCGGCTTCCTGGCTATCGTGCCTGCAGATGAGGTAGAGCAAGCCATCCTTTCATTAGTGCGCAGCGCTTTCACACTGGACAAACGCTCACTCATCCACCTCGATGCCTCAGTTCCTCTGTTTGGCGATGCCCCATTTGCCCTAAACGAGTTCACCCTGCACCGTAAGGACTCTTCGTCCATGATAAAGATTCACACCTACATCAATGGCGAATTCCTCAACACATACTGGGCCGACGGGCTCGTAGTGTCCACCCCCACAGGCTCTACCGGATACTCGCTGAGCTGCGGCGGCCCGGTCGTTTTCCCCCAGGCATCCAGCTTCGTCATCACCCCCGTTGCGCCCCACAACCTCAACACCCGCCCCATCGTTGTCAGCGACGACAGCGTGATTTCATTCGAGGTGGAAGGCCGAGCTGAACAATTCTTAGCCACCCTCGATGCCCGCATGGAAAGCATCACCAGCAGTGTCCAGTTAGCCGTTCGCCGCGAAGCCTTCAGCATCTCCCTCATCCGCCCCGACGAGCAAAACTTCCTCCAGACCATCCGCCAAAAACTCTATTGGGGCATTGACCGGCGCAACTGAATTTCGAACACAGAAAGCCCACTTTCCCCGAAAAAAGGTCGGGCATGGCTTTGAATGATTTTTTTTAGTCGGCTGCAGCTTATTGCCCGGCATCCGTTGCGACGCTCCCTTCAGCTCTATTTCTCTCTTCGTCTTTTCCCGGAAAACACGGCAATTAACCTGCTAAAGGCACAGCCTGCCGATTCATAGAATGCTGCCTCCATTCCCAGAAATCTAAATAACAGCACGGGCCCGCAACATTCAATCCGGAATCAAGTTTAGGACGAGCCGCTACGAAATTTCATAGCAACCCTTCTGCAGGAATTAATAATAATGACTTCAGAGAAGCAAGCAGTATAGCACCCAAAAACAGAGGCCGCCCTGATGAGGCGGCCCCGTAATTCAAATTGCAATTACTTACAGAATCAGGTCGGCATCATTGCTCCCGGCCTCAGGAGCAGAAGTCGTTACATCCTGAGTGGTCCGAGACTCTCCTTGATGCGAGCTATGCGGCGCGGATTCCTCTTCACGTTTGGGGCGCGGGGCGCGATCGCGACGATCCGAACCATTGCCGTTTTGAGGTCGGTTTTCCCGTCTGGGGCCGCTATGCTCACGGCGCTCAGGGCGTTCCCGCTTTTCTGGCTCCACATATCCTTCCGGCTTGGGCATAAGTACCTTCCGGCTCAGGCGGAGTTTACCCGTCTTCGGGTCGGTGCCTACCAGCTTAATCCGCACCTTGTCGCCTTCTTTCAGTACTCCTTCCAGGCTGTCCAGGCGGCTCCAGCTCACTTCAGAGATATGCAACAGGCCTTGCTTGCCGGGCATAAATTCGATGAACGCACCGAAGGGCATAATGCTCTTCACCGTGCCCTCATATTCTTCGCCCACTTCCGGCTGAGCCACGATGGACTTAATCCACTTCTTGGCCGCTTCGAGGTTCTCCTTATTATCAGAAAATATCTTGACGTAGCCCTTGCCGTCTGCTTCGTCCACGGAAATCTTGGTGCTGGTCTCGCGCTGGATTTCCTGGATGATTTTACCGCCGGGGCCGATGATAGCGCCGATGAATTCGGCGTCAATAATGATTTGCTCCACTCGGGGTGTGTGCGGCTTGAGGTCGGGGCGATGTGCCGGGATGCAGGCATACATCGCATCCAGAATGTGCATCCGGCCCCGAAGAGCCTGAGCAAGTGCCTGGCGCATGATGTCCATCGAAAGGCCGTCCACCTTGATGTCCATCTGAATGCCACAGATACCCTCGCGGGTGCCCGTAACCTTAAAGTCCATGTCGCCGAGGTGGTCTTCGTCGCCGAGGATATCGGTCAGCACGGCAAACTTCTTGTCTTCGCTGCGCGAAATCAGGCCCATAGCAACACCTCCCACGTGTTTGGGGAAGGGCACACCGGCATCCATCAGAGCCAGCGAGCCGGCACAAACTGTAGCCATCGAAGAAGAACCATTTGATTCCAGGATGTCTGAAACCACGCGCACGGTGTAAGGATATTCCTTACCCGGCATCATTTGCTCCAGAGAGCGCTTGGCAAGGTTGCCATGTCCTACTTCCCTGCGTCCAGGTCCGCGCATGGGCTTCACTTCGCCGGTAGAATAGGGTGGAAAATTGTAGTGCAGGATAAACTTGCTGTAGTCCGAAGTGGCAGCCGTTTCGATCAGCAGTTCGTCTTCGGGAGTACCCATTGTTGCCGTAGTGAGTGATTGGGTTTCGCCGCGGGTGAACAGGGCAGAGCCGTGCGGGCCGGGCAGGTAGTCCGTCTCCATGGCCAGGGGGCGAACTTCATCGAGCTTCCGGCCATCGAGGCGGCGGCCTTCGTCCAGAATCATGTTGCGTACGGTGTAGTACTGCAGGTCTTCGAAATATTTTTTAGCTATGCTTAACTGCTCGGGGCTGATGCCTCCTTCTTCGGGAGTTTTGTCGGTGCCCAGGTGCAGCTTGCAAGCCTCCCACAGTTCTTTGAAGGCAAGACTGCGGTCGTGCTTGGAAGAAGCGGCGCGAGAGATTTCCAACATTCGCTTACTGGCAAAGCTTTCTACTTTTTGCTTCAGGTCCTCATCGCCTGTCCAGTGCGTCCATTCTCGCTTTGCCGGTGCGCCGGCCAATGAACGCAGTTCTTCCTGCATTTTTACTTGCAGCTTGATGGCTTCGTGACCCGTTTCGATGGCTTGGATCAGGTCTTCTTCAGAGCATTCCTTTGATTCGCCTTCCACCATCATGATGTTCTTTTCCGTGGCGGCGATAATGAAATCCATATCGGCATCGGCAAGCTGGCTACGACTGGGGTTCACCACCATAGCACCTTTGATGCGGGCAACACGTACTTCTGAAATGATTTCCTGAATCGGTACATCACTGACGGCTAATGCAGCAGAAGCAGCCAGACAGGCGAGGGCATCAGGCATCACTTCGGGGTCGGAAGAGACGAGGGTCACGATGACTTGCACTTCGCAGAGATAATCTTCTGGGAAGAGGGGCCGCAGGGCGCGGTCAATGAGGCGGGAAATGAGTACTTCGTAGTCAGACAGTCGGCCTTCGCGTTTAAAGAACGAGCCGGGGATGCGGCCTGCAGAGGCGAACTTTTCCTGATAATCTACGGTCAGCGGGAAAAACGACTGGCCGGGTTTCGGCTCTTTGGAAGCTACTACGGTAGCGAGGACCATGGCATTGCCACAGCGTACTAAGGCGGAGCCGTCAGCTTGCCGGGCGAGTTTGCCAGTCTCAATAGAGATGGTCTGTCCGTTGGGCATTTGCATGCTCACGGATTTTGGATTGAGTTGCAACATGTGCTTTTGAGGGGAGATTTATGCCGGCTGTTTCAGCTTAGGGCAGACGGCGGTTGGATAGAAAAAATGTAAGGTAGAGAGGCCCCGTGTGTATTTTATTCAAAAATCATATCGGGTAAATGGGAGCTTCCGTTATTGTATTACTGGTGAAGGCATTCTTGTAAAATTACGGGAGCAGGAGGCCTGCTTCAAATTTCAGGGTAGATTCAGAGACGATACGGATTGTTTTTAACAAGCCCTTCCTTCCTGGTTGAATCCTTAAGGCTCTAAACGACTATTCCCAACTGTGGCAGTCGGGAATAGTCTAATTCTTATTAAGCAAATACTTACTTACGCAAGCCTAGCTTCTCAATCAGCGAGCGATATAGTGTGATATCCCGCTTGGCGAGGTATTGAAGGAGTTGCTTGCGGCGACCTACCATCTTGATGAGGCCACGGTTGGACGAGAAGTCCTTCTTGTTTTCCTTGATATGTGCAGAGATATGGTTGATGCGCTCCGTGAGCATGGCAACCTGAGCTTCGATTGAACCAGTATTTTTTTCAGCGCCGCCGAAGGTATTAAACAGGCTCTTCTTGGCTTCAGTAGTAAGGTGAGACATGGGTCAGCTTTAATGTTTATCTCGAAAAGGAGATTTTTTTAAGGGCTGCAAAAGTATTGGTATTGGAGGAAAGAAAAAAATGAAAATTTTGGCTCATTTTCTTGGAAATCTCGGGGGGGGGGGGGACATTAGTGATTGCAACCGCAGTGGATAGTCGCGAATATTCA